>JAAZVJ010000247.1 GCA_018623675.1 Synechococcus sp. HW_metabat.54
CGGTTTCCTGAGCAGCCGTGTCGCGGAAGAGTTTGGCGAGGTCGCTGTGGCCGAGTTTTTTGGCGACGTCCGCGCAGAAGAGGTATTTGCGGTTGGCCATGCTCTCGCCACCGAAGGCGGCTTCGAGGTTGGCGTGGGTGGAGGGCTTGGAGAGATCCATGGGAACTCCGGGCTAATGGCCTCAGCCTAACTCAAAGTCATAACGAGTATGAGTTAGTGGGCGAAAAGGAGTTGCCCCCTTGGTTGGCTTAGTAGTTGGCGCCGCTGCGGCGGCGGTGCACGGCAGTGGTGCCTTCACCATCCACCAAGCCGCCATGGCTCACTTCGGCGTAGATGAGCCAGTGATCGCCGCATTCCATGCGCTGCTTCACCTCCCCATCCAGCCAGGCAAGTGCCTCCGGTAGTAAGGGCTGGTCGTTGGGGCTGTCTTCAAGCTCCAGACCGGCAAAACGGTCGGCCCCGGGGGCAAACGGTTGCAAGAACTGCTTCATCGGCCCGGTTTCACGCCCCTCTGCCAGCACATTGAGGGCGAACCGGTCGCCTTTATGCAGCAGCGCTTCAACGGCGCGATCTTTGGCTACTGCCACGGTGAGGCCTGGGGGCGTAAAGCTGGCCTGGCTCACCCAGCTGGCCACCATGGCACCGGTCTGAGCCGACTCCCCCTGACCTTTGCGGGCGGTGAGCACGCAGAGGGACCCCACCACGCGGCCAAGGGCCAGCACCGCGGGATCGCTGCGGCTTTCGCTCAAGCCACCGGCGCTGCGCCGCTGTTGTTTGCGCTGCTCCTGTTGGAGATCACGCCCGAAGCGGGTGCCCGTTTCCTCCAGGGTGCGCACGGTGGAGGCATCGGGGCTGAATTTGATTCGGATCGGCTCGAAGCCGAAGCTGAAGCCGCCATCGCGCAGCTTGTTCTCCAGCAGATCGAGGGCTTCACCGCTCCAGCCGAAGCTGCCGAACACACCCACCGGCTTGCTGCGGTCGCCCTCTGCCAGCACTGTGCCCAGGGCCGACACGATTGGCGTTGGGGCGTGGCCTCCCAGGGTGGGGGAGCCGATCAGGATGGCGTCTGCCGTACGGATCGTGGACACCAATTCATCAGCCGGTGTGAATTCGCAGTTCAAGCTGGTGACGCGCACGCCTGTGCGGCTCACGCCGCGGGCCAGGGCATCCGCGATCGCGGCTGTGTTGCCGTAGGCACTCGCAAACAGCAAGGCCACATTCAGGGCAGCCTTCTGCTGTGATTCGCCCCAGCGGCGGTAATCACTCAGCAGGCTGCGCCAGCTCGCCTCAATCGCCGGGCCATGGCCGGGGGCGATGGTGCGGATGTCGAGTTCTTCGAGCCGTTCCACGACGGCATCCACCTGGGTGGCCATCGGCGCCATCAGGGAGTCGTAGAAGTGGCGGCGCTCCTCTTCGGTGGCGTTGCGGTTGGCTTCCGCCCAGTCGGCCGTGCAGAGGTGAGCTGAGAACAGCTTGTCGCTCATCAGTAGGCCTTCTTGCTCTTCGAAGGCGAGCAGCCCGCCGGGCCAGCGGGGGGTTGGGGCCGGCAGCAGCTGGAGGCTGTGGCCATGACTCAGCGGCAAGGTTTGTTCCTGGCGAATCACCTGCAGGGATGGCAGGGCCGGCAGCGGTGGTCTGGTGTCGGTTTCCCCGGGGGGCAGGGGTTTGCGTTGCTGCCAGAGCTCTTGCAGCAGCTTGGCTCCTGGATTGGAGCAAATCAGTGTGAGTTGCGGATAGACCTCGGCCAGGCTGCGCAGCAGGGCAACCCGGTTGGGGTTCACATGCCCCACCACCACCAAGAGCTCAAGGCAGCCTTCCGGCAGTGCGGCGGCTAGGGCGGGCATGAACACGTCGGCGTAGGCCGCGCCTGGGGGATGCACCAGCACGGCTGGTTGCTGTTGCCCCTGGGCATCGAGGCCTGCTGCAAACAAGAAGCTATTGGCGGTGCTGCCGCGCTCGAGGGCGTATTCGAGTTCGAAGCGCAGCCGTTGGGGGCTGAGGCCCCGCAGGCTGATCAGTCCATCGCCCACCGGCAGGTTGACCACCTGACGGGCGTCACTGCTGCTGGGTTGCTGCGGTGTGGAGGCCATCGCGCTCACCATCAGTAGTGGTTCCCCACTTTGCGGTGGTGCACAGCCGTCACCGCTTCGGTGTCGGCCACATTGCCCTGCTCCACCACGGCATAAATAATCCAGTGATCGGGCCCCTCCATCCGCTGTTCCACCCGGCAGCCCAGGTAGGCCAGGGCATCGCTGAGCACCGGACCGCCATCGGCCACGCCTTCCAGCACATTGACTCCCTCAAAACGATCAGCTCCGGGGCGGAAGCGCTTGAGGAAGTGACGCAGCAGGGGTTGGTGGTTGTCTTCCCGCAGCACGTTGAGAACAAAACGATCACCCACCTGCATCAGGGTTTCAATGGCGCGGTCTTTGGCCACGGCCACGGTGAGACCTGGGGGCGTGAAGCTGGCTTGGCTCACCCAGCTGGCCACCATGGCGCTTCGGCGCAGGCTTTCTCCCTCCCCCTGGCTGGCGGTCACCACATACAGGCCCCCACTGAGGCGTCCTAGGGCTTTATCGAGGTCGCCATC
>JAAZVJ010000248.1 GCA_018623675.1 Synechococcus sp. HW_metabat.54
CCGCCCAAGGGCTTGGCGTGCCTCAGTTGCTGGAGGATCTCCAGCAAGTCATGGATGGCTCTTTCCAGCCTTCCCACCCAGGTGCTCTCGCTCACCTCGACCCACCTCCTGTCACCGCCTCGATCGCAGCTGACCTGATCTGTGCGGGCCTGAACAACAACTTGCTGGCTGAGGAGTTGTCGCCAAGCCTCAGCCGCCTGGAGCGTCAGTTGTGTGCATGGTTTTCTGAGCGTTTGGGTCTACCCGATACAGCCGGAGGGGTGGCCGCCAGTGGCGGCACCCTCAGCAATCTCAATGCCCTGGTTGTTGCCCGTCAGCGGGCAGGGCTACACCACAACCCATCGGCGGTGGTGTTGGCGAGTGCTGATGCCCATGTCTCCCTGGCAAAAGCCGTGCGGGTCATGGGCCTGCAGGATGACGCCCTGCAGACCATCCCCGTTGATGCCACGGGTGCTTTGAAGCTCGATGTGCTGCGTGAGCGCTTGAGGGCTCTCAAGAATCAGCAGCGTCCTTGCTTCGCTGTTGTGGCGACCGCTGGCACCACCGTTCGGGGGGCAATCGACCCCCTTGCCGAGCTTGCGGATCTCTGCGCTGAGGAGGATCTCTGGCTTCACGTTGATGGTGCTATCGGTGCGGTGTTTGCCCTGGCCTCCGCATCGAAACCTTTGCTCTCTGGTTTGGAGCGAGCGGATTCGATCACTGTGAATCCTCAGAAATTGCTCGGGATCACCAAGACCTCGTCTTTGTTGTTGGTGTCTGATCGACGAGCTCTCGCCCAAGCCTTCGCGACTGGCCTTCCTTACATGGAGCCGGCCTGGGGTGAGTGCCATGGTGGTGAGCAAGGGATTCAGGGCAGCCGTCCGGCCGAGGTGCTCAAGCTTTGGTTAGGGCTGCGTCAGCTGGGAGAAACCGGCATTGCAGAGATCCTCGCCGGAGCCCTGAAGCGCCGCCAGTTGCTTCAATCCCTCCTGGATCCTGAGCGGTTGGTTGTCCGTTCTGGCCCCCTGCATCTGCTGGCGTGCAGGCCTGCGCGTGGTTCCGCAGCCGATCATGAACGCTGGTCGCTGACCACTCGCCAACATCTGCTGGACCGTCAGTTGATGCTCTCGAGACCCTTTTATGAGGGTGCACACCATCTCAAAGCTGTGCTCGGTAATCCCCACACCCAGGCCACCCACTTGCATCAATTGGCTGAGATCCTGAATCAATCCGTCGAGGACTTCCATTAATGGCTGCACCCACTTCCTCACGTGGCCGCTGGGTAGCCATCGTCACCGGAGCACTTTCCGTTGCGATTGGGGTGATCTATTTGGTCTTGATCACCGTTCTTGATTCTCGCGGTCCCATGCTCCCGCCCCCTCCCGAGGCCCTGGTCGGGGTGGCAGCCGCCTCTGAACTTCCCGTTGCAACGGCTCCACAACCCGTCGAACAGCGGTCTCCAAAAATCGTTCCAGGGCTGAATCGCGACGATTGAGGTCGTAGTGACGCTGGACAACGTCCTGCACGCCGCCATCGCCCCAGTCCTGATCCTGCTGGAAGTAGGTGATGAAGCTGGCCCCGGCAATGCGTGTGAGCCAAGCTGCCGCAACCCCCTGCACGGCGCGTCCGAGCAGCAGGGTGGGCAGATTCAGGCTCAACGCAGTGCCAATCAGGGAAACCCCTCCTTTCACCACGCCAACGGCAGCCAACGTGCGTCCCACGGACACCGCTAACTCCTGGGCGCGATTGCGAGTGAGGCTGACGCCATAGACCCCTGCCACCTCAATCACCATCTGAGCATTCACTGCAGCGGCACCGAGAAGATCCACGCCTGGCAGTGGCGTGGCGGCCACGAGCCCACCGCTGATCCAGCTGTAACGGTCAACGCAACGACGCGCTTCTTGTTGTCGCTGGCGATCCAGAAGCTGTCGACCGGCTTCGCCCAGATGGCTGCATTGGAGAAGGATGTTGTCGGCCATCAGTTCCTCGCCGTCAGCGTGCAGAACGGTCGCCAATCGCCTCAGCAGCCCGTCCACCTCCGGTGCTGGCTGTAGGGGTTGTTGTCCTGGCCGAGGAACGGATTGGGGGCAAGCACTGGCGGGGATCACATCCGCTGGGCTGAGCAGATCGGCGCAGCGTTGCTGCAGTAATGCCAGCAACCGTTTTTCCTCTTCCTCACCTCGAAGATCGCATTTGTTGAGTACGAGCAGTAACCGTTTTCCCAACCCGGCGAGGTGACGGGTGACTTCAAGTTCCGCGGCTCGCAGGTCCCCATCCACCACCACCAACATCAGGTCGGCGCGACTGGCGCGACGGCGTGCTTCCTGTTCCCGTTCTCGACCGTCACGACCACTTTCGAGAATTCCAGGGGTATCCACCAGTTGCAGCCCCCGCTTGAGTCCTTTGAGGCGCAGCCGGTAAGACTTCGTTTCCGTGGTCGTGCCCATGGTGGCGCCCACCTCGCCAACGATTTCCTGGAGCAAGGCGCGGATCAGAGACGTTTTCCCGCTGGAACCTGTCCCGAAGACCACCACGGTGAGGTCACCCCGTTGAAGTTCCTGGGCGACCCGCTCCCTTTCCTGGCGTAATCCCTCACGGCTCACGGCATC
>JAAZVJ010000249.1 GCA_018623675.1 Synechococcus sp. HW_metabat.54
GAAATAGGTGCGCAGGCCAAGCAGGCGATAGGTGGCACGAATCAAGCTCTGAAGACCGCCTTCGCTCACGCCCAGGCCATCGAGATAATCCGAGCGCTCCTCCTCACCCAGCTCCACGAGCTCGGCTTCCACCTGAGCCGAAATCCGCACGGTTTCAGCATTTTCCTTAGCCGCCAAGGCCACCACTTCCTCGCAGAAGCTATTGCCGTCCGCGAGGTCGTCTTCGCTCACATTCGTGGCGTAAATGATCGGCTTTGCCGTGAGCAGCCCCAGGGGCTTGATCATCACCGCTTCCTCCTCATTCAGCTCAACGCTGCGAGCCGCACCCCCTTGCTCCAGCACCTGCTGAATGCGCTCAAGCGCTGCATCTTCCACCTGCGCGTCCTTGCTGGTGCGCATCTGTTTCTTGAGTCGCTCACGGCGCTTTTCGATCTGGGACAGATCCGCAAGCCCCAGCTCAAGGTTGATCACCTCTGCATCGCGAGCAGGCCCCACTGAGCCCGACACGTGGATCACGTCGTCGTCTTCGAAGCAGCGCACCACATGAACAATGGCGTCGACCTCGCGAATGTTGGAAAGGAACTTGTTCCCCAACCCTTCACCCTGACTGGCGCCTTTCACCAGCCCAGCAATATCCACGAACTCCATCCGGGTGGGGATCAGCTCCTTGCTGTTGCTCAGATCGGAAAGCTTCTGCAGTCGCTCATCCGGCACAGCCACGGTGCCCACATTGGGCTCGATGGTGCAGAAGGGGAAATTGGCAGCCTGGGCCTGGGCGTTGGCCACAAGTGCATTGAAGAGGGTCGACTTCCCGACGTTGGGGAGACCGACAATTCCGGCTTTAAGCATCGGCGGAATCTACCTGGAGTGCTTCTGCGAGGTACTGCTATCCGCATCACAACAACGGACGCTGACAGGCGAAACTTATTGCGAACCATTAAGGGACCAGGGCCATGGCCACATCCACCCGCCAGAGCCTTGCCCTCCTCACTGACAAGGGGTTGAAACCACTGACCAGGCTGAGCGGCCTGCGCCGCCGCAACCGTGTGATCGTCTCCGTCGCCGCGGGAGCTCTAGCGCTCGGAGCAGGAACTTGGATCTTCGGCTTGGTGGGCGGTGGCAGTCGCGACCTTGCCCCTTACACCGTGAATGCTGAACGGGGCTCCCTTCCTGGCGTCGTCACCGCCAGCGGCGAACTGGAGGCAGTCCGCCGGGTCAACGTGAGCCCCAAACGTCAAGGACTGCTCAAAGACCTCTTGGTGGATGAAGGCGACAAGGTGCGCCGCGGCCAAGTGCTGGCTCGCATGGATCCAGGCGACTACCGCGATCGAATGGATGAGCTCCAGGCCCTCGCCAACCAGGCCCAAGCCGACTTCAACGCCCGCCAGGCCGATTTCCAGCGGCGCGAATCTCTGTTTCGGCGCGGCGCGATCAGTGCCGCTGATCGCGATGACTACCGCGCCCGCTACCTCACCAGCAAAGCAGCTCTCACCGCTGCCCAAGAGCGCATCCAACAACGCAGGGTGGAAGGGGATGACCAATTGATCCGTGCTCCCTTTGGCGGAGTCATCACCCAACGGTTTGCAGAACCGGGATCCTTTGTGACTCCCACCACCACGGCCTCGGCAAGTGCCGGTGCCACCAGCGCCTCCATCGTGGAGCTGTCGCAGGGCCTCGAAGTGGCCGCAAAAGTGCCGGAAAGCGACATCGGCCGTATCCGCATCGGCCAACGCGCCAGCGTGCGCGTGGATGCCTTCCCAGATCAGCGCTTCAAAGCCCGGGTGCGAGAAATCGCTCCGCGCGCCATCAAGACCGACAACGTCACCTCGTTCGAAGTGGAGCTTGATTTGGTGGATCCCGCGCCACTGCTTCGCATTGGCATGACCGTGGATGTGGACTTCCAGACCGGACGCACCGCCGCCAGCACCCTGGTGCCCACGGTGGCGATCGTGACCGAACAGGGAAAGCCCGGCGTGTTGCTCGTCGGAGACAACGACCAGCCGCGCTTCCAGACCGTGGAATTGGGAGCCAGCAGCGGCAGTCAAACCGCCATCCTCGGAGGGCTGAAACCCGGCACCAAGGTGTTCATTGACCTCCCGCCCTGGGCGAAGAAGCGCGATTAAACCTCCTCATCCAGCCCAGGAACTGAGAGGCTTCCCCAGGCACCTCGCTCTCAGAGCCCTGGGCCATCACGACTGCCGCCCCCGATCACTCCAGCGATGAGCTCCCCCCAGGACAAACCCCTGCTGCTGCTGGTGGACGGCCACTCCCTGGCCTTCCGCAGCTTCTATGCCTTCAGCAAAGGAGGAGAAGGGGGCTTGGCCACCAAGGACGGCATTCCCACGAGCGTCACCTACGGCTTTCTCAAAGCCCTTCTAGACAACTGCAAATCGCTGCAACCCACTGGTGTGGCGATTGCTTTCGACACTGCGGAACCCACCTTCCGCCATCAAGCAGACCCCAACTACAAAGCCCACCGGGATGAGGCACCCCAGGTCTTTTTTCAAGACCTCAACCAATTGCAGGAGATCCTGCGTCAGCAGCTGCAGTTACCCCTCTGCCTTGCCCCTGGATTCGA
>JAAZVJ010000250.1 GCA_018623675.1 Synechococcus sp. HW_metabat.54
AGGGGGTGGTGTGCGAGCGCGACCTGTTTGATTTCAACGCTCACCCCAGGCCGCGACACCGTTGGAGCCAAACGGTGATTTATGAGCTGCATGTGGGCAGCTTCACGCGCCGGGAAGACTCAGGCCTGGCCCCATCCCTGCGGGGCACCCTGCGGGGGGTGATCGCCAAGCTGCCCTATCTGCAGGAGCTGGGGGTCACCAGCATTGAACTGCTGCCAATCCAGGCCTTTGATCCGCAAGATGCGCCACCTGGACGGGACAACGTGTGGGGCTACAGCCCGCTGAGTTGGTTCACACCCCACCACGGGTTCATCGAAGGCGACGACCCGCTCGCAGCCCGTGAGCAGGTGCGCGAGTTTGTGGGGGCCTGCCACGACGCCGGCATCGAAGTGCTGCTTGATGTGGTCTACAACCACACCACTGAAGGCAATCAGCAGGGGCCGACCCTGAGCTGGCGTGGCATTGCCGATCGGATCTACTACCACCAAACCCCTAAAGGGGACTATCAAGACGTGAGCGGCTGCGGCAACAGCATTGCCGCCAACAGGCCGCTGGTGCGGCAGCTGATTCTCGAATCGATGCGCTGTTGGGCGCTGGAACTCGGCATCGACGGCTTCCGCTTTGACCTGGGGATTGCCCTCAGCCGTGGCGAGAAGCTCAAACCACTCGACAACCCCCCGCTGTTCGAAGCCATCGACAGCGATCCCCAACTCAGTGATCTCAAGTTGGTGAGCGAGCCATGGGACTGCGGCGGTCTGTACCGCCTCAGCGATTTCCCCTCCAAGCGGATTGGAGCCTGGAACGGCATGTTCCGCGACGACTTACGCGGTTTCTGGAAAGGGGATGAGAACAGCACCTGGAAACTGGGGCAGCGCCTGCGGGGCAGCCCAGACCTCAACGACGGCAAGGCCTTGAAACTCGACCGGTCGGTGAACTTCATCACCGCCCACGACGTCTTCACCCTGGCCGATTTGGTGAGCTTCAACGTGAAGCACAACCTGGCCAACGGGGAAGACAATCGCGACGGCGAAAACCACAACAGCAGCTGGAACCATGGGGTAGAGGGCCCTTGCAGCGATCGCGCCGTGCAGGCCCTGCGCCAAC
This sequence comes from Synechococcus sp. HW_metabat.54, assembly GCA_018623675.1. Taxonomy (GTDB): domain Bacteria; phylum Cyanobacteriota; class Cyanobacteriia; order PCC-6307; family Cyanobiaceae; genus Synechococcus_C. The sequence goes on from JAAZVJ010000250.1 coordinate 1,105, forward strand.
GGCAGCAGCGCAACCTGCTCACCAGCCTGCTGCTCAGCCGGGGAGTGCCGATGCTGCTGATGGGCGATGAGGTGGGCCGCAGCCAAGGGGGAAACAACAACACCTGGTGTCAGGACAGCCCCCTGAGCTGGATGATCTGGCGCCCCGACCAGTGCGACAGCGATTTGTTCGGATTTGTGCAGCGCTTGCTGGCGGTGCGTCAGCGCCTACCGGAGGTGTTCAACCCCGAAACCCCCGTTGGCGAGGCGCCGCCACGCCCAGGAGACGATCCCCAGCGCCTGTGGCGCCAATGGCATGGGGTGGAGCTCGAGAAACCCGACTGGGCCAGCTGGTCCCACTGCCTAGCCACCAGCCTGCAGAGAGGCGATCAAGGGGCAGTGCTGTGGGTGGGCTTCAACAGTTATTTCAAGGCCATGCATTTCGATCTACCGCCGGCGGCCTCGCCCTGGCATCGCCTGATCGACACTGCCCTACCCGCCGGGGAGGATTTCCCTGAAACCCCGGAGCCCTGGACCCCCAGCGGAGTGCCCCTGGAGAGCCGCAGCATGGTGGTGATGGTGGCTCAAGAATTGCTGGCTTCCTGAGCACAAATTCGGAAGCGGGCGGCGGGAATCGAACCCGCATCATCAGCTTGGAAGGCTGAGGTTTTACCACTAAACTACGCCCGCACTGGTACAAACCAACTGGTCCACGAAAGACCGGTTCGACTCAGTACCCGTGCATTATGACCACGCGCCGTCCCCCGTCCGCCACTTGACCCGCTCCGAGACGCTTCCAGGAGGCAGTCGCACCCGTTTGATGCTGGCCTACGGGCTTGGTGATGCCGGCACCGGACTGGCCGCAACCCAACTGGGGTTTTACCTCTTTCCATTCTTTATCTGTGCGGCTGGATTGCCGGCTTTTGTGGCCGGCTCGCTGTTAACGGTGATCAAGGTTTGGGATGCGCTCAACGATCCCCTGATCGGCTGGATGAGCGACCGCACCCAAAGCCGATGGGGCCCTCGTCTGCCCTGGATGCTGGGTTCGGCACTGCCCCTTGGCATCAGCCTGGCGGCCATGTGGTGGGTGCCTGACGGGGGCATCGCTGAGCGCACCGCGTACTACGTGGTGATGGCGATCCTGCTGATGACGGCCTACACGGGCGTCAACCTGCCCTATGCGGCCCTCTCCACGGAGCTGACAGCCGACACGGCGATCCGCACACGACTGAATGCGGCCCGCTTCACGGGTTCTATCGTCGCTGGCCTCAGCGGACTGGTGGTGGGAGCGCTGGTGCTGGGCGACGGCGCCGATGGCTATCTGACGATGGGGCGCATCACTGGCACGATCGCGGCTTTGGCCACCCTGGCCTGCTGCTGGGGCCTGGCGCCCTACGCCAAAAAGGCGCAACGCCCCAGCGGGCAAAGCGAACCGATGCGCCAACAACTGAAGCGACTGCGCTCCAACCCCCGCTTCTTGATGGTGCTGGGCC
>JAAZVJ010000251.1 GCA_018623675.1 Synechococcus sp. HW_metabat.54
CGCAAGCGCTGATCGATCAAACTCCAGCGCTCTTTGGTCAGCGACTCAGGCTCGCGGCTCGAAAGCAGTTGATGGAGCATCGGATAAAGACGATCCGCCATCACACACACCAAGCGAATCAAAGCCTCGACCTCAGGCCCCTCTAATCGCGTCCTGCGTGTGGAACGCCTGAGAGGGTTTGTGCAGCGCCGCTTCCACAACTCCACTCGATTGGGGAAGAGTTCTGTGTATCCCAGCTGTTCCGTTGCCCAAAGCATGGCCTCCCCACCATTGAGGTCGAGCGCTTCAACGGTGAGCAAAAGCAAGTCAAGCTTTTCCAGGCCGCGTCGGTGAAGGGCGGTGGTCGCCACAGGGGTGGCCTCGCCAGATTCGGGCGCGAGGTCAGGGGACATGGTGGCGTGGGTCATGGCTGCGATGATGCCAGTACTCAGGCCTCCGCGTCACCCTTCGTTGGATCTCAAGCCCCTAATTCGAGACATTCCTGACTTTCCCAAGCCTGGAATTCTCTTCCGTGACATCACCCCACTTCTGCGTGATCCCCAGGGTTGGCGCGCCGTGATGACGAAGATGGGCGAGATCTGTCAACAACTCCAGCCTGATCTCATCGTCGGGATCGAATCCCGTGGCTTCATCGTTGGCACGGCACTGGCCACGGATCTCGGGATTGGCTTCGTGCCCGTTCGCAAACCTGGCAAGCTCCCAGGTGCGGTGATCGGGGTCGACTACGCGCTGGAATACGGCACCGATCGGCTCGAGATCACGGCCGATGCACTCCAAGACGGAGCAAAGGTTCTCCTGGTCGACGACTTACTGGCCACAGGGGGCACCGCCGCCGCCGCTGCCCAACTGGTTCAGCAGGCAGGTGGCACGTTGGTGGGATGCAGCTTTGTGATTGAACTCGCCGCACTTAACGGACGTGAGCGCCTGCCGGCATCCATCCCCGTGGACTCCCTGGTGGTCTATTCCTGATCCAGGGTCCAATCCAGCAGCTCTTGATACTGGAGAAGGCTGAGAAGACCAAAGCTCCAAAGCACCACGGGCAATGGAGCTTGCTCGATCTCGGCCTGGCGTTGCCCGAGAGCCAGGGCATTTTCACTAAGCCCAAGCTTTTCGCGAAGGAACCGCAACATCTGAGGAGACGCCTGGGGCTGGGGATTAGAGCTGAACACCATCGGGACGACCTCCTGACCTCCACTCTGGCGGTGCCTGAAGAAATGTCATCGGTCCATCGCTCATGGCCTGCAGGGCCACACGCCGCAGTCGAGGCACCCGTTGCATGAACGCCAGGCCAAGAGCGCGAATCGGCAGCAAAAGAGGTGAACGGTTGGAGAAAACCCGCAGCAGAAGATCCGTACTCAAAGCCACCAAGAGCAAATCCGGAAGCCGTGAACGGCTGTAGCGGCGCACAAGACGTCGCACCGACATTGATTGGTGCTGATGACGCTCCACCAGATCGAGAAGGTCAGCCACATCACGCCAACAGAGGTTGAGGCCTTGGCCGCCGACGGGATGGCAGCGATGACCCGACTCGCCCACCAGCAGCTGGTTGCGATGGCCGAGCCGAGGCGCCAGGCTCAACTGCAAAGGCACAGCCATGGGTTGATCAAGCAGGGCATCGGGCACTAAGCCATCAGGCAACACCGTGGCCAAGCGATCCAGCAGGGCTGCGGGGTCAAGCCCTGCAAGGTCCTGGCATCGACGCAGGGGAGCACTCCAAACCACTTGATAGGCCTGACCACCAAGCGGCAGCACTGCAAAAGGCCCCTCAGACCGAAAAAACTCATAGGCCGCACCAGGCGTCGCACCGCGCAAGAGCACCTTGGCGGTCAGGCATCCCTGGCGGTAGGAGCGCGACCAGAATGGGAATCCCCAAGCGAGGCGGTGAGGCGAGCGAGGGCCATCCGCTGCAATCAAGAGATCGGAGCACGGAGCCGACTCCGAGTGCAGGCTTGAAGGGGGATGACCAAGACGCAGCGTTAAATCTGATTGCTGCTCAAGACGATGCAGCAGCAGCCGCATCAAGGGCTTGTGATCAAGGATCCAACCGATCACCCCATGGGCTCGGTTGGTCGCTTTCAGGTCGTCCGCGCCAAACCAAACCAAGGGGGCAACGCCCTCGTCCTGAAGCCGCAGTTGGCGGAATGGAACGAGATGGGGCCGGAGATCATCCCAAAGGTCAAGCCGCTGCAGCAGCCGGCGCGAAGAATGGGTGATGGCATAAGCACGGCTGCGCCTCCCCAAGGCATCCAGGTCCAGGGGGTCTTGCAAGGTGACCGAGCAACCCAATCGAGCCAAGCCGAGGGCCAAGAGGGCACCTGTCGGTCCTGCACCAAAAACAGAAGCCGATAAGGAGGTTTTGACCTCCCTATCGGCTTGCAAACGATTCCGCGTCAGAACTGAAGCAGTCTCCATGGAGTGGGGGTCAGGCAAGCAACCGCTCAGCTTTCCCACCATCCAATCAGCCCAAGCCCAGCAGACCGCGGGTGAAGGCTTCGCCACCCAGCGCGAACTCGGTGGCCAGCAGGGCAATGAAGCCAAGCATGGCCATCCGGCCATTCAGCTTTTCAGCGCG
>JAAZVJ010000030.1 GCA_018623675.1 Synechococcus sp. HW_metabat.54
ATTCAGAAGGCCTACGAGTGGGATGCGCAGCAAACCAAGGGTGAATTCCGCTACGGACCTCAGCGCGGACTCGGTTGCCTTCCTGATTTCTGACTCCGGAGGCCCATCCATAGCCGTCAGGATGGGGGTGGTTGTTGAACGCAACAGCCCGCTCTGTCACAGGTGCTGATGACCTCCTTTCTCCGCCCCCTGGCATACCGATACCGCTGGATCTATGACACCGTCACGGCGGTGTCATCCCTCAGCGTGGGAGGCGTGGAGCACTTGCGTGGGTTGGGCGTCGACGCCTTGCACTCCAGGCTCCAGACCGGCGCCGCGGTGCTCGATCTTTGCTGCGGCAGCGGCGAAGCCGCGGCGCCTTGGCTGGCCAAAGGTTTTCAGGTCACCGGACTGGATGTGTCCCCGCTGGCCCTGTCTTTGGCAGCCCAACGCCACCCGGATCTAATCCGGGTGGAAGGACTGGCAGAAGACCCACCCCTGGCTGACGCCAGCTTCGACGCCATACAGCTGAGCGTGGCCCTGCACGAATTCCCTCGCAGGGAACGGGAGCAGGTGCTGCAGGCCTGCCTGCGGCTGTTGCGACCGGGGGGCTGGTTGGTGCTGGTGGACTAGCATCCAGCAGGACCTTGGCTGCACATCCCGCAACAGCTGTTTTGCGCCTTGTTTGAAACAGACACCGCCACAGCCATGCTGGAAGACGACCTGCCCAGTCAGATCAGGCAAATGGGTTTCACCCAGGTGAACCAGGAGTTGCTGGCCGGACGAGCCCTGCAACGCATCACCGCCTGCCGCCCCCACAGCAACGATCAACCATGAGCAACACGCCTCTCGATCAAACCGCCGCAGAGCTGGGCATGGGAGGGCATCTCGCCCCTGAGAAAGACGACGCCGGCTACCGCAAACGGATGGAACGGCGCCAAGAAGTGCAACGCCAACGGGTAGAGGAACGCAACAAAGAAAAGGGCCTGATCCTTGTCTTTACCGGCCAAGGGAAAGGCAAAACCACAGCAGGGCTCGGCCTGGTGTTGCGCACCCTTGGCCACGGAGAGCGCGTGGCCATCGTGCAATTCATCAAAGGGGGCTGGGAGCCCGGAGAAGCCCGTGCCCTACAAGCCTTCGGCGATCAAGTGGCATGGCATGCCCTGGGTGAAGGCTTCACCTGGGAAACCCAGGACCGGCAGCGCGATCAACAGCTGGTGGCTGAGGCCTGGGAAACAGCCCTGAGCTACCTGCGCAACAGCGACTTCAAGTTGGTGCTGCTGGATGAGCTGAATGTGGCCATGAAGCTGGGCTACATCACGGCCGAGACCGTGATCGAAGGATTGCGGGAGCGACCGGAGCTCTGCCATGTGGCTGTGACCGGACGGGGCGCACCTGCCGAGCTGATCGAAGCAGCAGACCTGGTCACCGAAATGACCCTCGTGCATCACCCGTTCCGGGAACAAGGGGTGAAAGCACAGGCGGGCATTGAGTTTTAACGATCAAGCTCAGAATCGGTTTGCTCAAGATCACTTTTGAGCAAACCCGATGCAGCCGTCAGCACCGAGAGACCGCTCACCAACAAGGCACGATGCACGGTTGGATCCTTCCAGCAGGCTGGGTCCTGACTGGCTCGATCCAGGGCCGACAACGTGAGTCGGGCCATCACTGCACTGCGCGGTTTGCCGTTGTCGGACATCGGCGGATCCCAGTTGCCCTATCCAAGCGCTTTTTCAGGCGTTGACCAGTCCTTTGTCGGGGGCCATGAAGACAAGAAAGGCCCTTGCTACTGTCGAAAAGATCTGGTGGATGAATGGCTTACAAGCGTGCCCTGCTCAAGCTCAGCGGCGAAGCGCTGATGGGAGACCAGGGATATGGAATTGATCCCGCCATCGTTCAGTCCATCGCATCAGATGTCGCCAAGGTGATGGCCGGCGGCACTGAACTGGCCATCGTGGTGGGCGGCGGCAACATTTTCCGCGGTCTGAAAGGTTCTGCTGCGGGAATGGATCGCGCCACCGCCGACTACGTCGGCATGTTGGCCACGGTGATGAATGCCATCACCCTCCAAGACGGCCTCGAGCGAGCCGGGGTGGAAACCCGGGTTCAAACGGCGATCGAGATGCAAGAGGTGGCCGAGCCCTACATCCGCCGCAAAGCAATCCGCCACCTCGAGAAAGGCCGGGTTGTGGTGTTCGGAGCCGGTTGCGGCAACCCCTTCTTCACCACAGACACAACTGCGGCGCTGCGAGCCGCCGAAATCAGTGCCGATGTGGTGTTCAAAGCCACGAAGGTGGATGGCGTCTACGACAAAGACCCCGCCAAGCACGCTGACGCGGTGAAGCATGAGCAGCTCACCTTCCAGCAGGTCTTAAGCGGAGAACTTGCAGTGATGGACAGCACCGCCATCGCACTCTGCAAAGACAACAACATCCCCATCGTGGTCTTCAATCTGTTTGAACCTGGCAACATCGGCAGAGCCGTGGCCGGCGAGCCCATCGGTTCTCGCATCAGCAACTGAAACCCGTCATGTCGAAGCAAGACCTCGAAGCAAGCATGCAGAAGTCGGTGGAATCCACCCAACGCATGTTCAACACCATCCGCACTGGACGGGCCAACTCCTCCCTGCTGGATCGCATCTCCGTTGAGTACTACGGAGCCGAGACGCCGTTGAAGTCTCTGGCGACCCTCTCAACGCCTGATTCCCAAACCATCCAGATTCAACCTTTTGACATCAGTGCCTTGGCTCTGATCGAGAAAGCGATTGCCATGAGCGAGTTGGGATTCACCCCCAACAACGACGGAAAACTGATTCGCATCAACGTTCCCCCCTTGACCGAGGAGCGTCGCAAGGAGTTCTGCAAACTCGCCTCCAAATACGCCGAAGAAGGCAAGGTTGCGCTGCGCAACATCCGTCGCGACGCCATCGACAAGATCAAGAAACAGGAGAAGGAGGGCGAGTTCTCCGAAGATCAAAGCCGAGACGAACAGGACAGCGTTCAGAAAACACTGGACAAGTTCATCGGCATCCTTGAGAAGCACCTGGCTGAAAAAGAGGCCGACATCCTCAAGGTCTGAACTGGGATCACAAGGTGAATCGCTCCGACGTAGTGGTGATCGGCGCCGGGGCTGCTGGCGCTGCAGCCTCCTTCCATCTCAGCCAGGCCGGCCATCGGGTCACGCTGCTGGAGCGTGACCATCGCGATGAAGCCGGTCCGCAGGGGTCCAACTGTGGCCGCATCAAGCCCTGTGGCGGTGGCATGGCTGCATCCGTGCAGCAATGGTTCCCCTTCTCTCTCTCCCCCGCGGTTGACGAAGTCATCGAGCGGGTGGAGTTCAGTTGGTGCCTCACGGATCCAGTGGTAGCTGAGCTGCCTGGCTCAGCGCCCTTCTGGATCGTGCGCCGCGAGCGCCTGGATGGCCTTTTGGTCGGCAAGGCCGTTGAAAACGGCGCCGAACTCTTGAGCGGCTTTGAGGTCACCGACATCAAACGCACCCGTGAAGGGCAATGGCAGATCAGTGGTGCCGATGGACGCTCCCATGAGGCTCGCGCTTTGGTGATCGCCGATGGATCCGGATCTCCATGGCCCGCCCGCCTGGGGCTCGGCCCCAGCAGCCTCCATCTCGCCAGCACCACGTCCGTGCGCCTGGACGGCCGGGGTGCCCTCCGACAGGGTTCAGCCCGATTTGAATTCGGGCTTGTCCACCACGGTTTCGCATGGGCCTTCCCCATGGGAAATGGGGTGAATGTGGGTGTGGGTACCTTCATCGGTCGCCATGGGGCCGATAGTGAAGCGGTGCTCTCTCAACTACTCCCAGATCTGGGCTTTGAAGCCGACGCAGGCCTGCGTCAGCAAGCTGCCCTAAGGGTTTGGAACGGTCATCAGCCCCTGCATGGAGACGGCGTCGTCGCTGTCGGCGATGCGGCTTCACTGTGCGATCCCTTTTTGGCCGAAGGCCTCAGGCCTGCTCTCATGAGCGGCTGCGAAGCTGCCGCCAGCCTGGACCGCTGGTTGCGGGGCGAGCAGGGCGACCTGGCCTCCTATTCCCAGCAGATGCGCGAACGTTGGGGAGATTCCATGGGCTGGGGCAGGCGGATTGCTCAGGTGTTTTATCGCTTCCCCAAGGTGGGTTATCAGCTTGGGATCAAACGGCCCACAGCACCCCAACGCATCGCCCAGATTCTCTCCGGTGAGATGGGCTATGGCGATATCGCCCAACGGGTGATCAAGCGACTTCTGCTCAAACGGGGCTAAAGGTCAAGGCTTAATTGCTGTTGGCCACTGGTGATGTCATCACGCCTGCGGCGACGACGGGACGTGACTGGCGTTAATCCGGCACGGCGCGAGCCATGACGGTCTTGGATGCCATCGGCCAGTCGATCAAAACCTGCAGCGCGGCGAATTTCCCAGATCCGATCCTTGGCCTCCCTTGCCGCCAGCGTTGGATCAACAATCGGGGCGGGATAGTGCACGCCGATGACGCAGCCCACGCGCTCAGCACTGGCGTGATCCATCTTCCAGGGTTCATGCAGATACACATCAGGAACCTGCGCAAGTTCTGGGCACCACTGACGAATGAACAGACCCTTGGGGTCGTGATCTTGTCCTTGCTTGATCGGGTTGTAGATCCGAATCGTGTTGATGGCAGTGCTGCCCGACTGCATCTGACATTGACTCCAATGGATACCGGGTTCGTAATCGACAAACTGGCGAGCCAGATGCAAGCCACTGTCTCTCCATGGCAGCCATAGGTGATAGCTAGCGAAAGACATCAACATCGCCCGCATGCGGAAGTTGATCCAGCCATGGGCCTTGAGGGCCCGCATGCAGGCATCCACAAACGGCACACCGGTCCGTCCTGTTGCCCAAGCGTCGTAGCGCGCCTGATCCATCGGACGAAGACCACGCATGTAGGGATGGAAATCCTGAAATTCGATGCCGGGCTCACTTTCCAGCTTCTGAATGAAATGACAGTGCCAATGCAGGCGAGAGTTGAAGCTGCGCACGCCGCGGCCAGGCAAACCACGGCTGGCCTGCACCACTTCACGCATGGACAGGCATCCCCAGGTGAGATAGGGAGACAGGCGGGAACAGCCTTTGAAGGCCACCACCGGGCTCGACATACTGCGGGCATAGCGCTGCACGCGCTGGCGCAGGAAATCATCCAGTTCCATGAGGCCACGCTGACGGCCTCCTGGCTGCCGCAGCGGGCAGGGGTCCTCCGCCAGCTGCAAGTCCTTGGTGGTTGGGATTGCTCCCAGCTGGATCTCGGGAAGGGCGGGCAAATGCTGGGGCGCAGGCGACAGCGATTCAGCCATGCGTTCCTCCCAGCGTTGGGCCCACCCCTCACGCCGTTTCAGAGCTCGGGTGACGCCGAACTGGGGGATCTGAATCCAGGGGATGCCATGGTTTCGCGTCCAGGCCAGCACTTGCCGGTCGCGCTGATAGGTAAAACCATTGCCCGTTTCCTCATGGCTCCAAAGAGCCGCGATACCAAGGGTGCTACGTGCCCGTTCCAGCACCGGGATCACATCACCGCAGCGCACGATCAAAGGCTGACCCAGCTCAGCCAACGCATGGCGTAATTCCTCCAGGGCCTCCCGACAGAAAGCCCATTGACGGGCAGAGGCATCAGGCTGCTGCCAGAAGCCAGGCTCAACGATGTAAAGCGGCAAAACCGGGCCATGGGCCGCCGCTTCAAGCAGGGGCCTGTGATCCAGCGTGCGCAGATCTCGCTTGAACCACACCAGCTGGAGCGGTGCTTGGGCCTCAGTCATGACTGGGCTCAGGTGCGTTGTTGCACCTTGAGGTCGCGCAGGCGCTCATCAACGGATGCCAACAGCTCGATGGCAAACATCGGCGATTCCTGAACGGCGAACAGGAATTTTTCCCTGTTCATCTCGATCAATTGGCAGGGGGTTTCTGCAGTGGCCGTGCTCAGGCGGCAGTGATCAGGTGTCACCAGGGCACCAGCGCCGAAGACATCACCCGCCGAGATCAATTCATAACCCTCCAGACCATCCTCCGTGGTCCAAACCAGTCGAACAGTCCCTTCGACCACACCAAACATCGACGCACCCGCTTCGCCGGTGGAAAAAATCACCTCGCCAGCGTCCAAGGACCTCACCTCACGCTTGGCGGCAAGGGCGCGCATGGTGTCGATGGCGTTCACAATCCCCAACCCCTAACCGGGTTTCATTCAAAGAGAAATGAGCTCCCGATGTGAGTCAGGAGCAACACTTTGCACAGTCGGTCGGGGAGCTGAAAAGGATCCAGATCAGGCTCAGGTCAGAGCGAGAGCCGCACCCAAGCCGGAACGCACCTCATCTGGGGTCAAACGACCATCGTGATCTTGATCAAGGGCGTCAAAGACCGCGTCACTCCCGAGCCACTCATCCCGGGTAATCGAGCCGTCGCCGTTCATGTCGTTCAGCAAAAAGATTTCCTGAACGGCATGGCGAAAGGCTTCGCCGCCCTCCAATTCCGCCAGACGATGGGCCAGCTGCGCCTCCAGGGTTTCGATCGCCTTACTGAAGCCCTTGATGCCTTCCCCAAGCTTGTCGGTGGCCATGCGGTCGTCGGCCATCAAGGCCACGAAGCGCTCCTGATCCACATGGATCTGAGGCTCACTCGCGCTGGGGTGGTCTGCATCCAACTTGCGCGCCAAAGGTGCTTCCGTACTGCGCAGCTGATCCAGAAGCTTCGGCGAAATGGTGAGCAGATCGCAGCCAGCGAGTTCCACGATCTCGTCGATGTTGCGGAAGCTGGCCCCCATCACCTCAGTGCTGTAGCCGTAGGTCTTGAAGTAGTTGAAGATGCGGGTCACGGACAGCACACCGGGATCTTCTGAACCGGGATAGGCATCACGACCGGTTTCGGCCTTGTACCAATCAAGAATGCGCCCCACGAAGGGGGAGATCAACGTCACCCCGGCTTCCGCGCAGGCCACCGCCTGACCGAACCCAAACAGCAACGTGAGGTTGCAGTGGATCCCTTCTTTCTCCAAGACCTCGGCCGCCTTGATGCCTTCCCACGTGGAGGCGATCTTGATCAGAACCCTGTCGTTGCTGATGCCGGCATCGTTATAGAGACGCATCAACTTGCGCCCCTTGGCAATCGTGCCTTCGGTGTCGTAGCTGAGGCGGGCATCCACTTCTGTGGACACGCGACCTGGCACCAGCTGAAGAATCTCCTTGCCGAAGATCACGCAGATTTCATCAAGCGCTTCGTGCACCACGTCTTCCACCGGTGCCTCAGGGCCCAGCAAGCTGCGGGATGACTGCAAGGCCTCATCAATCAGGCGCTGGTAATCGGGGATCTGTGCAGCCGCGAGGATGAGGGAAGGATTCGTGGTGGCATCCCGAGGTGTGAAGCGACTGATCGCCTCCAGATCACCGGTGTCTGCCACAACCACGGTCATGGCGGAAAGCTGCTCAAGAAGGGAAGCCATGGAAGTGCAGATCAGCTCTAGACCCACAACGTAGCCATCACAGACCGTCCGGTCTCCCCCTGTTAATCAGCAGGTTTTGGTTCCAGAGCTTCCGCTGGATCAGGGGCTGTGGTGGAACCACTGGGGGGGATCTTCTCGATCACGAGCAAGCCATCAATGATGGTCTTGGCAACGGGCACCGCCACCGTGGATCCATAGGCATGCTCGCCCTTGGGCTCATCCACCACCACCAACACCACGAAGCGGGGATCTTCGATGGGCAGCGTGGCCACAAAGCTGCAAATCTTGGCTCCAGGCACGTAGATGCCATTCAGCGCCTTCTGTGCCGTTCCGGTTTTTCCACCGATCCGGTACCCAGGGGTGAACGCACCCTTACCACTGCCTTCCTGCACCACGGTCTCCATCCAATCCAGCACCGTTCTGGTCACCTCCGGGCTCATGAGAGACCGACCTTGGGCGCGATCCCTCCTGGCCACGCCATCACCAGATCGCAGTCCACGCGTGATGTGTGGGCTCACCAGACGCCCGCCATTGGCCAGCATGGCGTGCAGCTGCACCAGCTTGATGGGGGTCAGGGAGAACCCTTGTCCAAAGGCGGCAGTCGCAGGTTCAATCGGCTGCGTTGTGAATTGCTTGTAGGTCTTCAACTGCCCCGCCACAGCGCCGGGGAGATCGGTATCCGGCCTGGACTCCAACCCAAGCTTCGACAACCATTTCCAATACGTCGAAGGTTTGAGGTTGCCCATGGCCTGGACCATGCCCACATTGCTGGACACCTGAAGCACCTTGGCGAAATCGATCAAACCATTGGCTTTTTTGTCGTGATTGAAGATCGGCCAGCCACCGATCTTCAGTTGACCGATGTCATTCACCTTGTCGTTGGCGTTGATCGCCTTCTCCTGCAGGGCGATGGCCAAATTCAGGGGCTTGAACGTCGACCCTGGTTCGTAGAGATCCTGCACTGACCACTCCCTGAACAGTGCCGGGGAGAAGTCCCAATAGCGATTGGGGTCATAGGTGGGGGTGGAGGCCAACGCCAGAAGTTCGCCATTGCGAACGTCCATCACCACAGCGACCCCTTTCTGAGCTTTCCACTTCTTCACTTGGGCCGCCAATGCTTTGGCG
>JAAZVJ010000031.1 GCA_018623675.1 Synechococcus sp. HW_metabat.54
GGCAGGAGGCTCAGCAAAGGGGGTTGTTGCTGCAGGAAGCTGGCCGCTGGCGCCTGACCGATCCCGAGGGCATGGCCCTCAGCAACCAGGTGTTGGTGGAACTGGTGTGCTGGTGGGAGCAGTTGCCTCCTGCTCTGACGGGGTTGGCTCCTGTTGTTGGTTGACCCAGCCCTTGAGGGCCTCGATGCACAGTTGCCTGCCGGGGATCAGCGCGGGGCTGAAGGGAGGTTGCTGAGGGGTGAGGCCCAACAGGTCTGCAGTGACGCGAACTTGACCGTCGCAACCGTCTCCCGCTCCGATTCCGATCACCGGGATACCCAAGAGCTGACGCAGTTCAGAGGCCAGCGCAGCGGGAATGTGTTCGAGCACCAAGGCGAAGCAGCCTGCGGCTTCCAGATCCAGGGCCTGGCGTTTGAGCTTCTCCTGGCTGAGTGGATCCTGGGCCTGGCGCCGATAGCCGAGGCGATGCACGGCCTGGGGGGTGAGTCCGAGATGACCCATCACCGGAATCCCCATGCGCACCAACCGGTCGATGACGGTTAACACTTCGGGCTCTGCGCCCTCGAGCTTGACGGCAGCCGCCCCTGAGTCTTTGAGCAGTGAGCCCGCGGCCGCCACGGCCCGTTCGGCTCCGCACTGATAGCTAAGGAAGGGAAGATCTACGACCACCAGGGGCTGCTCCTGAAGCGGGCCCTGAAAGCCCCTGCAGACCGCCTGGGTGTGCAGCAGCATCTGCTCAAGGGTGACCGGCAGGGTGGTGGCATGGCCCTGCACCACCATGGCCAACGAATCGCCCACGAGCACCACATCGGCTCCTGCTTCCTGCACCAGGGAGCTGGACAGGCTGTCCCAAGCGGTCAACACGGTGATCACACGACCGGTTTGCTTGAAGCGGGTGAGATCGGCTGGGCGCATCCGCCTCTCCAGGCCAGCGGGGGTCCATTGCTAGCATTACGACCGACTCGGACCCATGCGGTCCAGACGCCCAAACCTGGTCAGGACCGGAAGGGAGCAGCCACACGGGATGCTCTGGGCAGGCGTGGATTCCGGGTCACCACCAATGCAGTGCTGGCGACGACGTTGGCCCACAAAAAAGCCCGGTCTAAGACCGGGCTTTTGACTGTTTGAACGCTTTGCGTCAGTTGTCGGACGTGCCGGGCTCCGAGCGCATCACGCGCTGGCGCAGAAATTCAGGGATGCGGGCTCCGGTTTCGCTGGGCTCAGGAGCAGAGAACGAAAGGCCAGTTGGGCGACTTGCGCTGCGCTCGCTGCGATAAGGCTGACCGTTCTCAAAGCCAGTGGCAATCACGGTCACGTGGATTTCACCCTCCAAGCGTTCGTCCACGACGGCGCCCACGATGATGTTGGCCTCGGGATCCACCACGTCGTAGATCACTTCAGAGGCGGAGGTCATGTCCTCGAGGGTCATGTCGCGACCGCCGCTGATGTTGATCACGCAGCCTTTGGCGCCGTCGATGCGGGCAGCCTCAAGCAGGGGGCTGTTGATGGCGCTTTGGGCGGCCTCAATCGCTCGGGAGCGGCCCGAGCCAACGCCGATGCCGAGCAAGGCCGTGCCGGCTTCGGTCATGACCGAACGCACGTCAGCAAAGTCGACGTTCACCAAGCCAGGGCAAGTGATGATGTCACTGATGCCCTTCACGCCCATGCGCAGCACGTCGTCGGCGCTGCGGAAGGCTTCCTGTAGGGGAGCACTGCCAATGGCATCGCGCAGCCGATCGTTGGGGATCACGATCAGGGTGTCGACATGTTCCGCCAGCCGTGCAATGCCTTCATCGGCTTGGCGCATGCGCCGACGGCCTTCAAATCCGAAGGGCTTCGTGACGATGCCCACGGTGAGAGCACCACTTTCCTTGGCTACTTCGGCCACCACCGGTGCGGCGCCGGTGCCTGTGCCGCCTCCCATACCTGCGGCGATGAAGACGAGGTCGGTGCCCTGGAGGGCTTGTTGCAAATCAGCCCGGGATTCTTCTGCTGCCTTCTGGCCAATGCTGGGGTTGCCGCCAGCCCCTAGGCCACGGGTCAGGGTCTGGCCCAGTTGAACGCGGTTCTGGGAGGCAGATTGCAGAAGAGCCTGCGCATCAGTGTTGAGAACGCTGTAACCAACGCCTTCAAGATCGCTCTGGATCATTCGGTTGACGGCATTGCTGCCACCACCACCAACACCGATTACCTCAATGCGAGCGCTCTGGCTGGGAAGGATGCCATTGGCTTCAGAAGCCACAGATTGCTGGGGGGGCATCATCTCCATTCTTGAGGCCTGGCCGTTGAGCTGTGGCTGCATTATGTCTGTGCGGGAGGCTTCCGCCGTTCAGTGTGACCAGCCTTGAGGATTCGACTCAGATCCGCAACACAGCGTCAGCGTTCGCTTGTTTTCTGATCGGGCTGTTTCGCTGGGGCCGGGAGTTGCAGTTCGGGTTTGCTGGGATCGCGTAAATCGAGGCTGCTGCCTGGCTGGTTGCGCAGGTGATCGGGAAGGCTGCGACTCAGCTGGATGAGGGTGACCAGTTGTTGATCCAGCAGTCGAGGGTCGTTACCGAAGTGAACAAGACCGAGGGCCTGGGTGCGCAGGCTGAGCGATCCATTGGCTTGAAACGCGATGGTTTGCAGCGGGCTCCCCAGTTGATCCCGTCGTTCCAGCAATCGGCTCAGGGTTGGGCGTTGCGCCTGAGTCCAGCCCAGAACCTGAATGTCGCTTTCCGGTCGTTCACCGTGTTCATCCGGGGTGCGAGCCATCCAGTGGCCGCGGCGATCAACCATGCCCTGCTCGATGCCCTGCGCCCCTTTGCGGGTGGCGCTGGCAAGCGGCCGACGGTCCTCCAATTGAACGCTGAGGCCAGGGGGCAGGAGCCGTCGTTGCACTGCCACTCCCTGGATCGGCAGCTTTTTCAGCAGCTGGGCTTCGATCGCCTGTGGTTGGAGGCTCAAGAGGGGCTGGGGGAAGCGCAGCTGAGCGGCTTCAATCACCGCTTCAACACCAAGTCGCTCGCTGCCCTGCACCCGTACTTGATCGTTACGGCGCAATGTCCATCCCTGGGACAGCAGAACCCAACCCAGGGCCATGGCTGAGGATCCCAGCAGTGAAAACCGCCAGAGCTGGATGAGTCGCTCCCGTTTGCGCTCCTGGCGCAGGCGGCGGCGCCGCTCGACGCCTGGAGGCAAAGGCCCTGGGCTTGTTTTGGTGCTGCTGCGGGTCACAGATCGCAGCGGGCCGTGGACATCAATTGATCGATCCAGCCCCGAGCCCGATCGGCATCGGAAAACGGCACATCCATTTGGCGACCACCACCCACCAGGCGCAGCCGGCAGCGCCCCTGGGATTCACTCGCCAACGGTGCCTCTCCTGAGGACAGGGCCATCAGTTCAACCATTTCCAGCGTTTTGATTTCGAACTGCCCCTGCTGTTCAAACTTTCCCGCCGAGAAGCTGCTCCAGGTCAGATGGCCGTCTTTGACCCGTGCGGCACCGCAGCCATCCAATTTGGCCAGCTCAGAACCCTGCGACCAGGAGCGAAACAGGTTCTGGCGTCGGCGTTCCAGCCATCCCAGTGCTGCCAGCAGCACGAACACCAGAAGCAGTGGAAACCAAAGCAAACCGTGGAGCATGGAATGGGCTGCAGCAGCCGGCCAGATGGCTCCTCATTCTCGCGCGCTGTCTACCAACTTCGCCACCAGATCCTCCAGCTCAAGGCCACTGGCCTGCCAAAGCATCGGATACATGCTGAGGGAGGTGAAGCCAGGCAGCGTGTTGATCTCGTTGATCCAGAGCTTGTTGTTGGCGTCGTCGTAGAAGAAGTCGACCCTGGCCATCCCTTCCACGCAAAGTGCCCGGCAAGCCTCCAGCGCCAGATTGCGCACTTGGTTTTGCAGGGCATCACTGATCGGTGCCGGAATCAGCGTGCTGCTCAAGCCATCGCTGTATTTCGTGGTGTAGTCGTACCAGTCGGCATCAAAGCGAATCTCGCCAACGACCGAGGCCTGGAGTTGGCGTTTGCCGAGCACGGCGCATTCCAGTTCGCGGGCGGTGACGCCTTGCTCCACCACGATGCGGGGATCGAGGCCGGCTGCTTCTTTAAGGCCTTCCAGCAATTGCTCACGGTTGCGTGCCTTGCTGATGCCCACCGATGAGCCGAGGTTGGCCGGTTTGACAAAGCAGGGGTACCCCAGCTCCTGTTCAATGCGGTCCGCTATGGCGTTCTGCTGCTGAGGATCATTGAGAGCGGAGGCGTTGAGGCCCACATAGGG
The DNA here is from genome assembly GCA_018623675.1 of Synechococcus sp. HW_metabat.54. Taxonomy (GTDB): domain Bacteria; phylum Cyanobacteriota; class Cyanobacteriia; order PCC-6307; family Cyanobiaceae; genus Synechococcus_C. The sequence continues at coordinate 4,263 of JAAZVJ010000031.1, forward strand.
AACTTGGGCAAGGCCAGCGGCAGCAAACGCCGCCTTCATGGCCAATTTGTCCATGGCCAAGGCAGAGCCCAGCACTCCGGATCCAACGAAGGGTTTTCCCATCAACGTGAACAGTCCCTGCACCGTGCCGTCCTCGCCGTTGGGTCCGTGCAATACCGGATACCAAACGTCGATGCTTTCGGCCTCACGGGGCAACGTCTGCAGCCCTGGGGTTGGTAGGGGCTGAGGCAGTTGATCAGGTTCTGCCGGTTGGCCGCTGGCCAGCACCGAGCGGGCGACCGATTCCTCCCACCAGCGACCATCGCGGTCGATGTAGAAGGCGGTGACGTTGAACTGCTCCAGGTTTGATCCCCGCTCCAGCGCTGCAATCACCGTGTTGGCGGAGCGGATCGAAACCGCGTGCTCACCGGACGCACCGCCGAAAACAAGGCCGATGCGAACAGGGGATTGGGGCATTGAGAGCGGGCCGATGGCGTGGCGTGCGCGCCAAAGGTATCAGCGGTTCAGCGGCGTGCCACTGAGGGAGAAGGAACGCACTTCATCGATCCGCACCTGCACCAAGTCGCCGGGCTTGAACCGGCGGCCGTCGACGGTTTCCGCGCTGAAGAAGGTCAGGCGATTGGTGCGTGTGCGGCCCATGAGTTGGCTGGGATCCTTGGGGTTGATGCCTTCGGCCAGCACCTCTTCGGTGCGGCCGGCATAACGGGCATTGCGTTCCCGGGCAGAGCGCTCCACCAGCGCATTGATTTCCTTCAGCCGCTCCACTTTCACGTCTTCCGGCAACTGGTTGTCCCAGTCGGCTGCTGGGGTGTTGGGTCTGGGGGAATAGGCGGCTGTGTTCACTTGATCAAAGCCGATCTCTTCGATCAGATCGAGGGTGCGGCGGTATTGCGCATCGGTTTCGCCGGGGAAGGCCACGATCACATCCGCGCTGAGGGAGGCATCGGGCATCCGCTCGCGGATGCGATCGATGATCCGTCGGTAGCGCTCAACGGTGTAGCCGCGAGCCATGGCCCTCAGCACGTCGTTGTCACCACTTTGAAAGGGGATGTGGAAGTGCTCGCACAGCTTGGGGAGATCTGCGCAGGCATCAATCAAGCGTTCGGTGAAATAGCGGGGGTGGCTGGTGGCGAAGCGGATGCGTTCAACCCCCTCCACGTCATGGACGTGATGGAGCAGGTCGGTGAGGGTGTGCTGGCGGCGTCCTTCTGGTGTGATGCCAGGCAGGTCGCGGCCGTAGGCATCGATGTTTTGGCCCAGCAGGGTGATTTCTTTGAAGCCTTGGGCCGCCAGGCCCTCCATCTCCAGCTTGATGGCCTCAGGCAGGCGCGACTGCTCCTTGCCGCGCACGGAGGGCACAACGCAGTAGGTGCAACGTTCATTGCAGCCATAGATCACATTTACCCAAGCGCAGATGGCGCTGTCGCGGCGGGCTGTGGTGAGGTCTTCCAGGATGTGGTGCTCTTCGGTGGCCACCACCTGCTGGCCTGCGTCCACCTGGGTCAGCAGGGTTTCCAGGCGATTGGCGTGCTGGGGCCCCATCACCAAGTCGAGTTCGGGAACCCTGCGCAGGAGTGATTCCCCTTCCTGCTGCGCGACACAACCGGCCACCACCAGAGTGAGGTTGGGATTGCTGCGTTTGCGTTGTGCCTGACGGCCCAGGTAGCTGTAAACCTTCTGTTCGGCGTTATCGCGGATCGTGCAGGTGTTGTAGAGCACTAGATCGGCGTCCAGCTCGGCGCCTGCTTCGCGATAGCCCATCGATTCCAGGATCCCGGCCATCCGTTCCGAATCGGCCTTGTTCATCTGGCAGCCGAAGGTGGTGATCCAGTAGCTGCCTCGGCTTTGTGCGCCGTCGTTGCGGTTGGAGGAAGCAGCGGCGGTGGGTGAAGCGGAAACGACCAAGGCTGTAAGCGGCGCTGAGGGCCTGGTGATGGGGAGCTCCCATCAGTGTCGGTCACGACGGGTCTGTGCCAGTTTGAGGATCGGTGAACTCCTGCCATGGCTTGGAACCTGCGTCGGTTTCCGCTTACCAAGGCCGTGCCCTTAGCCATCAGTCGTGGCACCACGTCGGTGGTGCACCATCTCGAGCTTTGTCTGGATTGGAAGGGTGTGTGTGGCCGCGGCGAGGCGGGCGGTCTTGATACCGGTCATCGCGCCTTCACCACGGAGGCTGTGGAGAAAGAGCTGGAGGTGGTGCTTCCCCGCTTGAAGGGGTTGGATCCCGTGGATCGTGATGCTTTTGAGCCATTGCTGGCTCCGTTGTCGCCACCGGCGCGATGCGCCCTTGACCTTGCCCTCTGGGACTGGCGTGGTCGTTGGCTGGGGCAACCACTCTGGCGGTTATGGGGTCTGGAGGGAGCCCATCGGGTCGCCACCAGCGTCACGTTGGGTTTAGGCCAAGTGGAACAGGTGCTCGAGCGCCTTCAGCGTTGGTGGAATCAGTTGCCGGCAACGCGTATCAAGCTCAAGCTCGGCAGTCCTGAGGGTCTGGATCACGATCGCTTGCTGCTGGCGGCGGTGGCAGACGCGATCGAGAGGCGTCAGCAGCAGACCCAGCAGAAGCTGGAGCTGCAGGTGGATGCCAATGGAGGCTGGACCCTGGATCAGGCCAGGTCTATGGCTGCGAATCTGCAGGGGGCCGGTGTGGTGTTGCTGGAGCAGCCCCTCCCGGCTGTGCTCGACCCTGACCTGGATACGCAGGGGTTCGCCGCACTGCACGGCGACTGCCCCATGCCATTGGTTGCCGATGAAAGCTGCTGGGACTTGGAGGATCTGTTGCGCCTAGCCCCGCATGTGGACGGGGTGAATCTGAAGCTGCTCAAAACCGGGGGGTTAAGCGAGGCGTTGCTGATGGCTCAGGTGGCCCGCCGCCTTGGGCTTGACCTGATGGTGGGTTGTTATTCCGACAGCACGTTGCTGAATGGTGCCGCTGCTCAGTTGCTGCCTTGGATTCGCTGGCCCGACCTCGATAGTCATCTCAACCTCGTGGATGATCCTTTCCAGGGATTGCCGATGGAGGCAGACCTGCAATGGGCCCCCCAGGAACCAGGCCTTGGCATTGCAGCGCGGGAGGTGGGCTGATGCTCGGCCCTCAAGATCCTGTGGTGCTTCTGCAGCACGGTGGACTCGACTCCCTTACTGGAAAGACCGGGTTGGCGATGCTGCGCCATCGCCGTGGTCCGATCGTGGCGGTGATTGATCCTGCCCATGGGGGCGCAACCCTGTCGACCCTGACGGGCATTCCCCGCGATGTGCCGGTGGTGGCCGATCTTCAGGGGGCCTTGGCCTACGGCCCCAAGGTGGCTGTGGTGGGTTTGGCGCCCTCCGGTGGGCGCTTGCCGGAGCCCATGCGGGCTGATGCGCTTGCGGCTTTGCAGGCTGGTTTGTGCTTGGCGAGTGGACTCCACACCCGACTTGGTGACGATCCGGTGTTGGCCGCTGCCTGTCAGCCGGGGCAGTGGATCTGGGATTTGCGCCAGGAGCCCGCGGATCTGACGGTGGCCCAGGGACGGGCCGCGGCGCTGCCCTGTCAGCGCATTCTTGCGGTGGGGACGGACATGGCCGTCGGCAAGATGAGCGCTTGTCTCGCTCTTCGGGATGCGGCTGAGCGGCAGTCATTGGCCTGTCGTTTTGTGGGCACGGGTCAGGCGGGGATCCTGATCAGTGGCTGGGGCGTTCCTCTGGATGCTGTACGCGTTGATTACGCGGCTGGCGCGGTCGAGGCGGCAGTGTTGGAGGCCGGGGAAGGGCTTCCACAAGACGGGTTGGTGCTCGTCGAGGGGCAGGGTTCGCTGTGTCATCCAGGTTCGACAGCGACGCTTCCTCTGCTGCGGGGATCGCAACCCACGGACCTGTTGCTGGTGCACCGTGCGGGCCAGACCAGCATTGAGCGTTTTCCCCACGTGCCCCTACCTCCTTTGAGGGAGCTGGTGCAGATCTGTGAAGGGCTTGCAAGCCTGGCGCGACCCCAGCCATTGGGGCCCCGTCCTCGGATCGGTGCCGTGGCATTGAACACAGCCCGCTTGGATGCCCAGGACGCTGCCCGAGCCATCGGTGCAACAGAAGATGAACTGCAGCTGCCCTGCGCAGATCCGATCCGCGACGGAGCAGATCGTTTACTTGAAGCTCTGAGATCGCAGCGATGAACTGCAATCTGAGGAGAAGGGCGAGCGAGGGGATTCGAACCCCCGAATAGCGGCGCCACAAGCCGCTGCCTTAACCACTTGGCGACGCCCGCCGCGTCGAACAGAATCTA
>JAAZVJ010000252.1 GCA_018623675.1 Synechococcus sp. HW_metabat.54
GATCTCCAGGCCGTGGCTAAGACCGCGAATCTGGAGATCTATGAGTTTGACGACGCCTTGGTGAAGAAGTTGTTCATCGAATTGGCCCGTCGTTTCCGCGCCACCGCCCATCGTTTCGGCATTGAATTCGAGATCAGCGTGGAAGGTGAGTCGATCCAGTGATGCTCCCTTTCTCAACGGGCTGTTTGATCGACGTTCCTGGTCAGTGACGCATTAAGCATCCACATAACCCATCGCTTTGCGATACGCAGGGCGCTTTTGCACTGTGGCGATCAGCGACTGGATCGCTGGATAGGGGCTGAGGTCGAGATCGGGAAAAAACAGCGGCAGGTAGGCCAGGTACGCCTGCATGGCGCAATCGGCAGCTCCCCACTGCTGACCCACCAATGGGCGATCCGGGTGTAGTTGCTGATTCAGCTCAGCCATCAAGCGGGGGAATTCGCGCTCGCGGTTGCTGGGCACGAACAGAGCGATGGCCAGGGTCGCGTTGGCGAACAGCAGCCACTGGGTCGTGAGGGCTCGCTCGGCTTCCGACTGAATGTCGTTGCTGTGATGGGCGGCCAGGTGCATCAGGATCGCCCCACTTTCAAACAGCTGCAGGGGTTTGCCATCAGGGCCCTGCAGGCTGTCATCCACCAGCGCTGGCAACTTGCCAAAGGGATTGATGGCGAGGAACTCGGGCTCGCGATGCTGTTTGGCCTGGAGGTCGAGTTCCACCAAGTTGTAAGCAATGCCCTTCTCTTCCATGTACCAGCGGGGCATGGATGCTCGGGTCCGTTGGCCGCCGTAGAGAGTGAGGGCCATGGCTTCCTCTTCCTTAGGGTGTGAATTGATCATCGCGCCAGTGAGTTGAGCGGAGGGATGACGCCTGAGATGGGCCTGCAGAGCAATGGTTTCTTCCCGCGCAGCTTCGATGCCGATCTGATCAAGCAGCGCATTCTCGATCTCGAGCACGGCCGTGTGGGCTTCTACAGCGTGGGCCTTTATCCGGCCTCGCTGGCCTACAACTGCGCCATGCAGCAGGCCTCAATGGATGTTCTGATGCTGGCCCCGCGGCCCGGCAGGGACCTCCTTGGTGCGTTCTCCGCCTCAGCGAGGGAGGGGATGGACCCTGAGCACGTGGCAGCCCTGGAGCAGATGGCAAGCCACACCCAGGATGGGCAACAGGTGCCCAACGCTCTCTCGGATCTCATCAGGGAGTGTGAGCTGGTGGTTTTAGCGGCCAACAGCAATCACATCGAGGAGGATCTCCAGCTGGCTTGCCGGTTGCGGCAGGAGATGGGCCGTGAGCATGTGGTGCTGGCCTGTTTGGCCGGATCGTTCACCCATGACCCGATCAGCAACGACTCCTACGTGCTCTGCGAGCGGGAACCCAACCTGGCGTTCTTTTCGGGTTTCCATCGCCATGGCGCCTTGCGCAACCCCCTCGACAGTTTCACGGCGAATTTCTGCCACCCCAACGCGCTCACGGCACTGTTAGGAGCACGGCTGCTGGATCGCTTGTCGCCCAACATCCAGGTGTCGCCGGGGGTCCACAACGTGGAGGGGCAATACATCAAGGCGGCGAAAAATATGTCGTCGGTGTTTGCCGGTTTTGGGTACGCCTATCACCAGGACAACCCGGGGGTGTTGCCCACCCTTTTGACCTTGTTATTGGATCAGTGCCTCGATCAGGCAGCGACGGTGTCGATGGCCCGTCGTGATCGCCAACGCTTGTACAACCGTCAACCGTTTCCGCTCACGGAACTTGGGTACGGCGTGCAGCGCATTGAAGCGGCTCTGTTCAGAGGGGGAGACATGGAGAAGGTGCGTGACCACACCTTCACCCAGCTCACGGCGATGGTGGCCGATGTGCGCGGCAGCATGATGCTGCCCGTGTCGGGGAAGCCCACCCGCAATTTTGAGGCCGGGCAAGTCTTGGCATCAAGGATGAAGGATCTTCAGCGTTGTCCCCATTCCATGGAGGAACTTGAAGACTGGTGTGAGGCTGAGGGTCTCCGGAAGGGGGGGCTCGAAGGCCTGAAGGCCCTCCGTTACTGGCCCCAGATTGTTCGTCAATACGCCATCCCTGTGCACGACGCCTCGATGGTGAATCTGCTTTACATGGCGATCTATGGCAACACGGCGACCAAGCAGATCGCTTTCACGGTGTTGACCGATAGCCGCGAGTTATCGGCCTATTGCCAAGAGTCGGTGCGTCCTACCCATAGCCGCCACTTCGCGGAAGCGCTGCAAAACCTGCAGCAACCTGAGGCGATGGATCTGATTGTGCAAGCTGTGATCGCCGACAACGCCCGTAAGGCGATTGGTGATGACCTTGCCCTCGAGGATGGCACCGATAGCGGTCAGCTTCCTGCCTATCTACGGGCCATGAACGTGATCGAGACAGCGCTCGACTGAGTCGCGCCATGACGTCGAGCAGTCAGCGCTGGGATCAGCTCAATGTCACCACCGCGTCGGCGATGGAGCGGTAATCCTCGCCATCACAGCTCAGCACCACCACCTGTAAGCCCTGATCGACCGCATGCCTCAGCATGGCCTGAACCAGTTTCAGCCGC
>JAAZVJ010000032.1 GCA_018623675.1 Synechococcus sp. HW_metabat.54
GTTGATCGGCCCCCAGGCCAGCCGATCTGAACTGGCCGACTTCGACTCCAAGATCCGCGCCAATCCCCGCAACTTCATCGCCCAACCCACCCTGCAGCTGTCCACCGTTCCCTCTCTGAGCAATGGGGAGATTTATCCCTGCCATGTGGATCTACGGCCCTACGTCTTGCGCGGACGACAGAACTGGGTCAGTCCAGGGGGGCTGACACGCGTTGCTCTCAAACGAGGCTCCCTGGTGGTGAACTCGTCTCAGGGCGGTGGCTGCAAAGACACCTGGATCGTTGATGAACAGGAGGTGCTGCCGTGCTGAGCCGCGTTGCCGACTCTCTCTATTGGATTCATCGCTACTTAGAGCGCGCTGAACACATCGCCCGCTTCCTCGAGGTGAGTGAAGCCATGGCTCTCGACTGCCCCCCCGGCAGCAGCGAACCGTGGCTGCCCCTGGTGGAGGCCACCGGCGATCGCCAGCGCTTCGATGCGGCCTACCCCACAGGCAGCCCTGCGGACGTGGTTCGCTTCCTGCTTCACGACCTGGAGAACCCCAACAGCATCGTGAGCTGCATCGCCATGGCCCGCGAAAACGCGCGCCAGATCCGCGATGTGATCACGACAGAAATGTGGGAGCAGATTAATGATCTGCACTTGAGCCTGCAGGAGGGCGAAGCGATCTGGATGGAACCCATCCAAGAGCAGCTGCACAGCATCCGCCGGGGTTGCCAAGTGTTCTATGGCATCACCGATTCCAGCCTCAGCCGCGACCTCAGTTGGCTGTTCAGTCAACTGGGGCGTTTGATCGAACGGGCCGACAAGACCTCACGGATCCTCGACGTGAAGTACTTCCTGCTGCTCCCCTCACCGGAAGCAGTGGGAGGCGTGCTCGATGAACTGCAATGGATCACCTTGCTGCGCACCGCAGGGGCCTATCAGATGTATCGCCAGAGCATGCAGCGAGCGATCACTCCGGCTTCGGTCGCCAACTTCTTGCTTCTGGATCCGATTTTCCCGCGATCGGTGCGCTTCTGTTTGCAAGGAATTCACGACACCCTGCAACAGATTCAGAGCCAGCCGGTGCAAACCGCTCCGGATGATCTCGAGTGTTTGCGTGGTCAACTGCTCGCCCGCTGGAGCTACGTGCGCATCGATGCCTTGATCGATAACGGGCTCCATGAAGCCATCGATCAGCTGCAACAGGACCTCAATCGCCTGCACAGCCTGATCCACGCCCGCTATTTCACCTCCACCGAACTGCCGGTTACACCCACAGACATCCCCCTGACGCCCCCATGCGTGCCCGCATCATTCACCGCCTGAGGTATCAATACGACGCCCCGGTGAATCTGGGGGACCATCGCCTTTGCCTCAAACCAAGGGGGCACGGATTCCAGCGTCTGCTCGATCACACCCTCTCCGTGCTTCCCGAACCCTGCCAACGACGGGAACTGCTGGCCGCCAGCGGCGACGAAATCCTGCGGCTGGGCTTCCTGGGCAGCACCGACCAACTCTGTTTCGAAGCGAGCAGTTGGGTGGAAACGCGGCCAGCCCCAGCGCTCGACAGCTGCTTCAACGGCATGGAACCCCCACTCCCCTACCCCCGCGGCCAGCTCAACCAGGATCTGCTGGGGGCTCTGGAAGGGTGGCTTCCGAATGGTCAACACGAACCCTCAGCCATCGATCTCACCCAGGAAGCGCTGATGGGCAGCAACCAGCAAACGCTCGCCTTCCTGCACCAGCTGATCGAACTGATTCAGGATCGCGTCAAGTACACCCAACGCCACGTTGGTCCAGCCTGGCCCGCGGGCCGCACCCTGCGCGAGCGCATTGGATCCTGCCGCGATTTGGCAATGTTGATGGTGGCCTGTTGCCGCGTGGTGGGACTGCCAGCGCGCTTTGTGAGCGGTTACCAACTGCTGGATCCAGCACCGGAGCAGTACGACTTGCACGCATGGACCGAGGTGTACCTGCCCGGCGCCGGTTGGCGTGGCTTCGATCCCAGCGCCGGCCGTGAAGTGAACGACCGCTACGTGGTGCTGGCCACATCCTCGAAACCTGAACTCACCGCAGCCGTTAGCGGCAGCTTTAGTGGCCCACCCAACACTGCCAGCGAACTGAACTGGAGCATCAGCGTGGAAGAGGAAACAAGCGAAGGCAAGGGCGTCAAACCCCAGCTTCAGGCGGCCTGAAGCTGGGGTCTCACTCCATGGAGGAGTGGCTTCGGCGAACCGATAGCCGTCGCTGCCATCAATGCGGGAATGCGAGCACTGTTGTAAACCCGAAATTCCCGCACGAGGGACACACCAACCTCACGCACCGCTTGATTCAGAACCACCGAACCCTCTGGGTCGGAAATCGAGCGGTGAAACGTGCCAGGCGGGATGCGCAGAATGTCGCCACCGCTCTCGAGCCGCACGATGTGGAAGGGCACCTCCCAAGCCAGATTCACCAGATAAAAGGTGCGTCCACCACTGGCGGCCAACAGGTTGTCCTCCTGATGGGGGTGGAGATAAAACTGCCAAGCTCCGGTCTCGGCATCATCCGGTGGGCTGACGGCAGGGCCGGAATGAATCACCAAATCGCGGGCGTTCGACGTTCCCACCGTGACGTCGAAGAAACGCACCGAAGGAGTGTCTCGAAAGCGCTCGTAAGCGAGCAGTTCAAACATGGCGAAACCGGTTGATCCGGTGGTCTGAGCTGGTTGTACCGAAAGCGACCTTGCAACGTCGTGGCAACCAACACCCTTACCGGGTTCCATCAGCCCCCTAAATAAGCCATCTCCGCATGGGACGATCCATTCCCCACCTGCGCGCGGAGCTCGCTGTAGCGATCACCCCGTTGTTGCCAAAGCGCGGCCATGGTCTTGAACAAACCATCGCGATCCACCACGGGCGTCAGCCAAGGCTTGAGGTCAACACCTTCTGCGGCAAACAAACAGGTGAAGGCTTGGCCATCGGCGGTGATGCGCAAACGATTGCAGTCACCACAGAAGGGCTCACTAATCGAGGCGATCGTGCCCAGCACACCTCCGCCATCCCGGTAACGCCAACGGCTCGCAGTGGCGTGATCAGCACGACCTTCCGGCTCGAGCGGCCACCTCGCCTGCAAACGCTTCACCATCTCAGCAGCGGGCAACACTTGCTCAGAAGACCAGCCATTGCGATTCCCCACATCCATGTATTCGATCAAGCGCAGCTCGATGCCTCGATCACGGGCCAATGCCGCCAGGGGAATCAATTGATCATCGTTATGGCCGCGCTGAATCACGCTGTTCAGCTTCAGCTGCCCTAGGGCTGGGTCAAAACCGGCCTGCACAGCTGCATCCAATGCCGCCGTCACCTGCACGAGTAAGCGCTCGCCTGCTGAAGCACCTCCCTGCAAGCCAGCCATCTGAGCCGCCGCTTCAGGCTCAGCAGCATCAAGACTGACGGTGAGTCGAGCCACCCCCAAGGCCTTCAGCTGACCTGCCCGTTGGGGTGTCAACAACACCCCATTGGTGGTGAGGGTGACCTGCTGAAGGGCGTGGATCGGGTCTGCAGCATCCACCCGCGCAGCAGCAATGGTCTCCAACAGAGGCCAAAGACGGTCACTTAAGAGGGGTTCACCCCCGGTGAGGCGCAACGTCTGCGCGCCTAGCCCGCACGCCGCACGCACCACCGCCAACTGGGCTTCAAGGCTCAGTAATCCAGGCGGTTCATCCCCGTCCGGACAGCAATAGGGACAAGCCAAGTTGCAACGCCCGGTGAGCGAAAGGCGCAGCACCCCCAATGGCCTGGCATGGCGATCAACAACAGGGGCGTCAGCGTGCATCAGCCAACGCTGCCAGATCGCTGCGCCCGTTGAAATTGCGCAGTTGGTCGGCAGAGAACTGCACGGAGCGATAGGGAATGCGCTCCAACCAACGCAGCCAACGCAGATCACCCTGATCAAGCTGATCACGGAGTGCCATGGCAAAGGGATCACCCGGGGGATAGATCCCCAACAAGGGCTGCAAACGCTCACCATCGTCAGCGACAACCGCTTGTTCAGGGTTCTGCTGCCAGGCCTGAATCAGAACGTTCAACAAGTCGGGCGTCAGCAGAGGCATGTCCACCGGAGTGACCAGCAGAGGCTGCTGGGAGCCAACCGTCAGCAGCTGGCCAAAGGCATGCAAGGGACCCAAACCAGACGGCTTCTCCACCAGGAACTCAACCCCCGACCAACCCTCCAGAAGCTGCTGATGGCTGGCATGCCGGCTCACCACCACCACCGGAAGCGAAAGGTCGCGCAAGTGTTGAACCAACTGAGACAGCCAAACCCCACCCTGGGGATGGGGCAACAAGGCCTTATCACTCCCCATGCGACGACTTGCACCTCCGCTGAGCACGCAGGCCGTGAGTTCACCCGCACCAGCCTTCATGGGCTGCTCAACATGAATCACTGAATCGTTGAAGAACAAGCCCAAAACATTGTGCGATTTGATACCAAAATCCAGCAATTAAGTACTGCCAATACAAACAATCACCCTGACTGATGCTCGCCAAGAACCTTTATCCGCCTTTCCGTAACAGTGAACACCGTGAAGGGCATGGCGGTCACGTTCACTAGCTCCCGTGAACGGTCTTTTTGTTCGGCACCGTCCAACTTCTTCACCTCAGCACCTTTTTTCCGACGCTCGAGGTCACCACAACACCTATCCCAATGCTTGGCGATCTTTGGTCGTTCCAAGGGAGATACCGAACACTCCATCTCACTTGGATCGCCTTTTTCCTGACGTTCGTCGTCTGGTTCAACCTGGCCCCACTGGCCACCACCGTGAAAGCGGACCTCGGTCTGACTGTTGGCCAGATCCGCACCGTGGCCATCTGCAACGTGGCCCTCACCATTCCTGCCCGCGTGCTGATCGGCATGCTGCTGGACAAATTTGGCCCCCGGATCACCTATTCCTCGATCCTGGTGTTCTCGGTCATCCCCTGCTTGTTGTTTGCCTCCGCGCAGGACTTCAACCAGCTCGTGGTGGCTCGTCTTCTCCTTTCCATCGTTGGCGCCGGCTTCGTGATCGGCATCCGCATGGTGGCGGAGTGGTTCCCTCCTAAGGAAATCGGCCTTGCTGAAGGCATCTACGGCGGCTGGGGCAACTTCGGCTCCGCCTTCTCCGCTCTGAGCATGGTGGCCCTTGCCGGCTTCCTGTCCTTCTCCGGCGGTTTTGAGCTGCCCACTGGAGCCATCCTGAACTGGCGCGGTGCGATCGCCCTTACCGGCATCGTGTCTGCCGTTTACGGCGTCTTCTACTTCTTCAACGTCACCGATACCCCTCCCGGGAAGGTGTACCAGAAGCCTGCCAAGAGTGCCGGTCTTGAAGTCACCTCCATGCGTGATTTCTGGGGCCTGCTGGGCATGAATGTGCCCTTCGCTGCCATCCTCTGCGTGCTCTGCTGGCGCCTGCAGAAAGTCGGCTTCCTCAACGCTGGCACCTACCCGCTGGCCCTCGCCGCGGTGGCTGTGTGGTTCGGCTTCCAAACCTGGGGCATCATCCGCACCAACCGGGATCTGATCCTGGGCAACAAGGTGTATCCCAAGGAAGATCGCTACGAGTTCCGCCAAGTGGCGATTCTCGAACTCACCTACATCGTCAACTTCGGTTCCGAACTGGCCGTGGTGTCGATGCTTCCCACCTTCTTCGAAACCACTTTCGATCTGCCCAAGGCCACCGCGGGCATCCTTGCCTCCTGCTTCGCCTTCGTGAACCTGGTGGCACGCCCTGCCGGCGGTCTGATCTCAGACAAAGTCGGTAGCCGCAAAAACACCATGGGCTTCCTCACCGCAGGCCTGGGTGTGGGCTACCTGGTGATGAGCATGATCAAGCCCGGCACCTTCTCCGGCACCACCGGCATCGCTGTTGCCGTTGTGATCACCATGCTGGCCTCCTTCTTTGTGCAGTCCGGTGAAGGCGCCACCTTCGCCCTGGTGCCCCTGGTCAAGCGTCGCGTCACCGGTCAGGTTGCTGGCCTGGTGGGCGCCTACGGAAACGTTGGTGCTGTGACCTACCTCACCATCTTCAGCCTCCTTCCCATGTGGATGGGTGGCGGTGGAGAGCCCACTCCTGAAGTGATTGCTGCCTCCAACAGTGCCTTCTTCCAGATCCTGGGTGTGGCCGGTCTGGTGGTTGCCTTCTTCTGCTTCTTCTTCCTCAAAGAGCCCAAAGGCTCCTTTGCGGATCTCCATGAAGGTGAAGAGGCTGCTCCTGCCATTGCAGGTCAGTGATTCATAGATCCCCTCGGTCGCATTAGCGACCGTTCGGCCCGGGAGTCACCTCCCGGGCTTTTCTTACTCATTGAGATGAAAGAAACCACCCCCACCATCCGAAGCCAGTGCCCCTACTGCGGAGTGGGATGTGGTCTTGAGCTTTTACCCCCTGCCCAACCTGGTCAAGCCGTTAAAAAAGACCAGGAGGGCAATCCGATGTGGACGGCCCGCGGAGATCGAACCCACCCCTCAAGCCAGGGCCAGGTGTGCATCAAGGGCGCAACCGTGGGAGAAACACTGGCCCGCGGGCGCCTGCACCAACCCCTCTACCGCGCCAGCCTGGATCAAGACTTTCAACCGGTGAGCTGGGACACCGCCCTGCAAACGATCACCGACCAGATCCAAACCACCCTGGCCAACAAAGGAGCCAATGGCATCGCCATGTATGGCTCGGGTCAGTTCCATACAGAGGACTACTACCTCGCCCAAAAGCTGCTCAAAGGGGCACTGGGCACCAACAATTTCGATGCCAATTCCCGCCTCTGCATGAGCTCGGCGGTGGCGGGCTACACCCGCAGCCTGGGATCCGACGGACCACCCGCCTGCTACGAGGATCTTGATCACTGCAGCGTGGCCGTACTGATCGGCACCAACACCGCTGAGTGCCATCCGGTGCTGTTTCAACGCCTGCTGAAGCGCAAAAAACGCAAGCCCGGCAGCGTCAAGATCGTGGTGATCGACCCTCGCCGCACTGACACTGCCAAGGCTGCCGATCTCCATCTACCGATTGCGCCGGGAACCGATCTAGCCCTGCTTCATGGCATCGCCCACTTAGTGCTGCGCGAGAACGGCCAAGACGTGGCCTTCATCGACGATCACACCGAGAACTACAAACCGTTTTTCGATGTGGTGGCCCGCTGGACCCCGCGCAAAGTGGCCCGGTTCTGTGGCATTCCCGAAAAACATCTACGGGAGGTTGCCGAGTTATTCCACCGCAAAGAGAAGGTGCTCAGCCTTTGGTCGATGGGCGTGAACCAGCGGCGCGAAGGCACCGCCGTGGTGCAAGGACTGATCAACCTGCACCTCCTCACCGGGCAGATCGGGAAGGAGGGTGCGGGGCCGTTCTCACTCACCGGCCAACCCAACGCCATGGGAGGCCGTGAAGCGGGAGGACTCGCCCATTTGCTCCCGGGATATCGCCTGGTTACCAACGCCGAACACCGCCAGGACGTTGAGCAAGCCTGGGGATTCCCGGAAGGCCAAATCGCCGCCGAACCAGGCCTTGGTGCCTGGCAACAGGTGGAGGCGATGGAACGCGGAGACCTGGATCTCTGGTGGGTTGCCGCCACCAATCCCCTGGTGAGCATGCCCGACCTGGATCGGGTCAAAGCAGCCATGCAGAAGTGCGCGCTGGTGGTGGTGAGTGAGGCTTACGCCGATTCCGAGACCTCCCACTACGCCCATCTGCTGCTGCCCGCAGCCCAATGGAGTGAGAAGGCCGGTGCCATGACCAACTCAGAGCGGCGGGTCACCTACTGCCCTGCCTATCGCCCCCGCCATGGGCAAAGCCGACCCGACTGGGAGGTGTTTGCCGAAGTGGGCCGCCGCCTTGGCTTCGAGCAACAATTCAGCTTTGCCTCCGCCGCCGAGGTCTATCAGGAATTCACCGGCCTAACGGAAGGGCGCGTGTGTGATGTGTCTGGACTCAGCCACGAGCTCCTGCAAGAAGCTGGTCCACAGCAATGGCCCTTCCCCCACGGCAGCGAGCCCAGCGGAGACTCCAAACGCCTTTACAGCAATCATCAGTTCCCAACCCCCAACGGCAGAGCACGGTTCAGCACAGATCTCCCCCAGGGGTTAGCCGAACCGCCCTGCGACACCTACCCCCTCGTGCTCACCGTGGGGCGTTACCTCGGGCAATGGCACACCATGACCCGCACCGGCAAGGTGGAGCGTCTACTGAAAATGCATCCAGAGCCGCGTCTGGAAATCCATCCCAGTGATGCTCAGGCACTGCAAATCAAAGATGGAGAACTCACCGCGGTGAGCTCCCGGCGAGGACACCTCACGGTTCGCGCTCAAATCACAAACAGGATCCGCAAGGGCAGCGTGTTTCTTCCTATGCACTGGGGCTTCACCCAAGAGCAGGCCTGCGAAGCCAATGCCCTCATGCACGACCAGGCCTGCCCGGTATCGAAGCAACCAGAGCTCAAAGCGTGCGCCGTGATTGTGGCTCCAGCCGTTTCCGCGATCAAACCGCCCGAACAAGTGAGCA
>JAAZVJ010000253.1 GCA_018623675.1 Synechococcus sp. HW_metabat.54
CAAGGCCACCTCGTCCCAGCCGGGTTGGCGGCGGGCAATGGCGGCGGGAAAGCAGGCATCAAGATCGGCGGTGACCGAAAAGGTCACCGACACAATGCGATCCGCCTGGAGGTTGTTGCGGTCCACCAGGCACGTGACCAGCTCATCCACGGCCGCTTCGATGGCGGCTGAGCTATTGCTTTCACAGGTGGTGGCACCCCTTAGCCCTCGCAGGGCCCAGCCATCGGCAAGGGAAGGACGGGTCATGGGCGATACAGCCAGAGCGCCTGGCCGCTATGGGACAGCTCGGTTTCCAGCATCTCTGCGACACGGCCAAGCAGGGCGCCACCGGGAAGGTTGGCGAGCAACTTTTTCTTGGGTTTGCCGAGGGTGATGGGTTTGCAGTCTTCATCGAGATCGGCGAGTTCGGCCGCCAACACGCGGGCCCGTTCTTCATCGCCCAATTCATCAACCAAGCCGAGCTCTTTGGCCTGCGCTCCGCTGAACACCCGGCCATCGGCAAAGGTACGAACCGTCTCCGGGCTTAGATCCCGACCCGTTGCCACCGCTTCAACGAACTGGGCATAACTGCTGTCGATCAGAGCTTGAAGCAGGTTGCGCTCCTCTGCACTGAGGGCGCGGTCGGGAGAAAGGATGTCTTTGAAAGCACCGCTTTTGACGGTTTCAAAGCGAATACCCACGCGCTCCAACAATTTGGAGAGATTGTTGCCCCGAAGAATCACACCAATCGAGCCGGTAATGGTGCCTGGATTCGAAACAATTTTTTCAGCGGCGACACCGATGTAGACCCCGCCAGAGGCGGAAATATTCCCGAAGCTGGCCACCACGTGGCACCCCTTCTCCCGCAATCTGAGCAGCGCTGCGTGGATCTCCTGGCTGTCGCCCACAGTGCCTCCTGGACTGTCGATCCGGAGGAGCAAGGCAGGAAACTCCCGCTTTTCCACGTCACGCAGTGCTTTGAGCACGCGTTTGCGGGTGCCCGAAGCGATCGCGCCCTCGATGGTGATGCGTGCCATCCGTCGCCGGGACTTGCGACGCCAGGGCCAAACCATATGCCTCAGTTGTTCCTGCTCGGATCTTAAAAAGGAGCCTGTGAATTGCCGTCATCGTGTCGATCCGCCTCGGGCTGCTGATGGTGCTGCCCTTTGCGTTGTGGGGGACGGCGATGGCTGCCATGGCTCCTCTGCTGGCTTCCGGAGGGCCAGAACTGGTGGCGGCTCTCCGCCTTCTCCCGGCTGGTGTCGCTCTCTTGCTGGCCTTACCGGTTGTGGGTGCCTCAGCGCGGATTGCCCCTCAGGACCGCCTCTGGTTTCTGGTGTTCACCGTCATCGACGCCACCCTGTTTCAGTTCTGTTTGGCTCGGGGCCTGAGGGAGACCGGAGCAGGGCTCGGTTCGGTGCTGATCGATTCCCAGCCCTTAATGGTGGCTTTGCTGGCCCGGACTCTGTTCGCTGAAGCCATCAACCCCGTGGGGTGGTTGGGGCTGATGCTCGGTTTTGCAGGAATTGTGTGCCTGGGCGTTCCTGCCGATCTGTTGCGCCACTGGTGGTTGCTTGGTGACTCCGTTCCCTTGTCGGGTCTCTGGGAAGGCGGAACTGCCTGGATGCTGGCGGCAGCGGTGGCCATGGCTCTTGGCACCGTTTTGATTCGCTTTGCCTGCACCGCCAGCCATCCCGTCACCGTGACGGGATGGCACATGATCCTGGGCGGCGTGCCTCTTCTGCTTTGGCATGGCTTTGATCCCAGTTATCCCCTGGTGCCCAGTTGGAGCACCAGCCAATGGTTGTTGATGGGATACGCCAGCTTGATGGGCAGTGCTTTGGCCTATGGATTGTTTTTCTGGTTTGCCAATCGGCGTGAACTCACGGCCTTCTCAACGCTTGGCTTTTTAACCCCGGTGTTTGCATTGGCCTCAGGTGGCCTGTGGCTGCACGAACGGTTGCAACCTCTTCAATGGATCGGAGTGGTGATGGTGTTGCTTTCGGTGGTGTTGGTGAGTCAGCGACGGCGATGGTGGGAGCCTGACTCCGTTCCGGTGCTGGATCCTGCAGGGGGGGCAGGGGGATGACGGCGCCCATGGATCTGGTGCTGGTCAGCACCCCGATTGGATGCCTCGGTAGTGGCCGTGGCGGAGGGGTGGAGCTGACGTTCGCTTCGCTGGTGAGGGGCCTGCTGGGTCGGGGCCATCGACTCACCCTTGTCGCGCCGGAGGGTTCCCTTGCCCCAGCCCAGGGCACCGCGCTGCGCATCGAGACGGTGACCGGCGCGGATCAACCGAGTTGGCAACATGCGGATCCGCAATCGCCTGTGGAAATTCCGCCAGGGGGGTTGTTGCCCCGCATGTGGGAGCGAGCCCTGGCCTTGGGCAGCAGTGCCGATGCGGTGATCAACTTCAGCTACGACTGGCTTCCCCTGTGGCTCACCCCCCGGGTTCCCCAGAGGCTGTTTCACCTGGTGAGCATGGGCTCAGTGGCTTCGGTGATGGATCAGCAGATCGCCGATCTCGCGCGCTGGGATCAGCGCTGCTTGGCCTTTCACACCCAG
>JAAZVJ010000254.1 GCA_018623675.1 Synechococcus sp. HW_metabat.54
GACCGCATCGCCCAGGCCACCAGCGGCTTTGCCGGTGCTGATCTGGCCAACCTGGTGAACGAGGCTGCCCTGCTGGCTGCCCGGGCGAAGCGCACCAAGGTGGAGCAAGGCGATCTGGGCGAAGCGATTGAGCGCGTGGTGGCCGGCCTCGAGAAGAAGAGCCGGGTGATGCAAGACGACGAGAAGAAGGTGGTGGCCTATCACGAGGTCGGCCACGCCATCGTGGGGCACCTGATGCCTGGCGGCAGCAAGGTGGCCAAGATCTCGATCGTGCCCCGCGGCATGAGCGCCCTGGGATACACCCTTCAGCTCCCCACCGAAGAGCGCTTCCTCAACTCCCGCGAAGATCTCGAAGGTCAGATCGCCACCCTGCTGGGCGGCCGCTCCGCGGAGGAGATCGTGTTCGGGAAAATCACCACCGGCGCTGCCAACGACCTGCAGCGGGCCACCGACATCGCTGAGCAGATGGTGGGCACCTATGGCATGAGCGAAACCCTCGGCCCCTTGGCCTACGACAAGCAAGGCGGCGGTCGCTTCCTGGGAGGGGGCAACAACCCTCGCCGCACCGTGTCTGACGCCACTGCACAGGCGATCGATAAGGAGGTGCGGGGTCTGGTGGACAGGGCCCATGAACAAGCCCTCGGCATCCTGCGCCACAACATGGCGCTGCTGGAGACCATCGCTCAGAAGATCCTCGAGAAAGAGGTGATCGAGGGCGATGAGCTCAAGGAGATGCTCTCCGCCAGCGTGATGCCCAGCTGAGCTTTGCCAGATCATTTGCACTCCTGAGCGAGTGCCCGCAGCGGCCCCTCGACGGGCCGCTTTTTTGTGCCCATCGAGCGGCGTTGTGTCCCATTGGTTTGCAGTTGGGTTATCCCCCTTGACGGCAGGGGGTCTGATCTCCGATAAAGCTCCTTTGAAAGCTCCGCCATGGTCAGCGCCTCGCAGGGTGTTGCTTCCGTTCTCGCCCCCCTGAACGGCAAGGACTATCTCTCGTCTGAGGATGCGAGCGCTGAGCAGACCGCTGCTTTGCTCGAGCTGGCCCGCCAACTGAAGTCGGGCGATCGACGCATTGATTTGGGCAACCGGGTGCTGGGCCTGATCTTCACCAAGGCATCCACCCGCACGCGCGTGAGTTTCCAGGTGGCCATGGCCCGTCTTGGCGGCCAAACCGTGGATCTCAACCCCCAGGTCACCCAGCTGGGCCGCGGCGAGCCCTTGGAAGACACCGCCCGGGTGTTGAGCCGTTTCTGCGACGCCCTGGCGATTCGCACCTTTGCCCAGCAGGAGCTGGTGGATTACGCCCACTGGGCGTCGATTCCGGTGATCAATGCCCTCACCGACCTGGAGCATCCCTGCCAGGCCCTTGCCGATTTCCTCACCATGCAGGAGGCCTTCGGCGATCTGCAGGGGCAGACCCTGGCTTACGTGGGTGATGGCAACAACGTGGCCCACTCGCTGATGATCTGCGGTGCCCTGCTGGGGGTGAATGTGCGCATTGGTTGCCCTGAGGGATTCGAGCCCTTGCCTGGCGTGCTCGACCAGGCCCGCGCCCTCGCCGTTGGTGGTGCTCAGATCTCCGTCACCAGCGATCCCGCTGAAGCTGTGCGGGGAGCCCAGGCGCTCTACACCGACGTGTGGGCCTCGATGGGCCAAGAGCAGGAGCAGGCTGAGCGGGAACAGGCCTTCAAGGGGTTCTGCCTCAATGGCGACCTGCTGGCGGAAGCCGATTCACGCGCCATCGTGCTGCACTGTCTGCCGGCCCACCGTGGTGAGGAGATCAGTGCTGAGGTGATGGAAGGCCCTGCAAGCCGCATCTTTGATCAGGCTGAAAACCGCCTCCATGCCCAGCAAGCTTTGCTGGCTGCTCTGATGGGTGGTCTCTGATTACATCCATCATCTGAGGGAAGCCCTGGCGATCGGCAAACCGTTGTCGCTCACCAGGCCTTTTTGATCACCGGCAGAGCCAAGGGGCAAGCTGACCCGCAAGCACGAGTGGTCAATGGCTGCTTCGTGCCGCAAGCGACAACGAAGGCTGAGGCCTCAACTCATGATGGGCCGAACCTCGACGGCTTCATGGCATCCAAGTTTTTCCACGTGCATCACGAGTTCCGCGCAGGCAAGGCGCAGCAGTGGTGGGAGACGGCCCAAGCAGCGATGGCTCCCGGTGGTGGCTGGGATGAGGCCGTCGCCAAAAATCTCGAAGCTGGGTTTTACAACCATTCGTTCTGTCCCATTGGTCCTGAAGGCCCCGCCTTCTGCATCTGGGAAGTGCGTGAGGGCATCACAGCAGAGGAATTTCAGGACTTCATTGACGGCCCCAATGGCGTGAACTTCGGATTGGGGGCATGGATGAACATCTGCAGGGAGATCAACGTTGAGATGGCAGGAACAACCCCGTACCCAAGAAAGTTCTGAGAGAACCGGAGACTCAGTCCTGCGCCCCTGCGGTGAACAGAGCAGGCAAGTAAAAAGCCCCGCTTGCGGCGGGGCAAAAGGTTCTTTTTGGTTGGGGAAGGATCAGTAGGCGTAAGGGCGGGGAGC
>JAAZVJ010000255.1 GCA_018623675.1 Synechococcus sp. HW_metabat.54
AGAAAGCCGGGAGGCTTTCGCGTCCCGTCGCTGTGGATTCTCGCGAAGTCAGCCGAAGGTCCCCGAAGGCTGTTCATAATGTTTAACTCCGCTGTTGGGAACAAGGAATTCGACCCTCCCTAGAGGTCGAAAAGCACGTCGTGGATGTAGGCCTCTGTCCACTCAGAGCCGTAAAACCGCGTCAGCATTCCGCGGGCAGGGTCTTTTTCGGAGCGGTAAGCCGTGTAGCGCTTTTGACCAGCTAGCAGCAGCTCCGCTCGTGTGCTGTCAACGGTTTTTGCGTCATCGACAAGGCTCAAATAAAGGTTGAGATAGTCCTTGAAGGCAGGGCGGATCACGCTCTTAATCAGGTCATCCCCCTCCGCTCCCAGTGGCAGGCGTGTCCAAAGGAAGGCGGGTGAGAAATAGGGTTGCGCCTCCTCTGGGATCGGTCCGCCATCAGGCAGCTCTTGGCGCCACCGTTCGAAAAGCGGCATCAAGCGCTCCCAGACAGGATCCGTGTGTTGGGCGTCTGCTTTGTCGACGGGTTGCAAATCCAAGGCCAAGAGATGGCCGTTAGGCAGGGTGACCAGGTCGGCGCCGAAAAAGGGCAGGTCGTAGTGGCAGCTGGGGTTGATAACGAAGTTCAGAACAGATGCCGCAGCTCCCGCTTCAACACAGGCGGATCGCACCTGACGCAGTTTTGGTGTGCTGCAGGCCCACGTTGCGGTAGTTACAGGCACTGGCTTTGCCTTCGAGCCTGTTGTTCCTTCTTTCCAGAGGAATTGATCAGGCACTGGATAGGGATCAGGCTTGAGGCCTTCAAGGGCCTGGATCGCGTCATCAAGAAACGGTTGCCAGCGCCATCCCTCGATCTGAACAGGGTCGAGGCTGTTTTGGCGAGTAGGTGCGCTCATGCGGGCTGACTGGCAGGGAACAGGAATTCGTGAAGGAAGCGGTCTGACCACTCTTTGCCGTAGTGACTCGTGAACAGGCCATGGGCGGGATCCCGTTCAGCGCTGTACACGTCGTAGGCCTTCTGTAACTCGATGACGTCGCTGCTTTCGATGGAGCTATTGCTTTGAAGAGCCTCGTCGTGAAGCTGCCAATAGGAGGCCAAAAAGGGAGTGAACGCTTGAGGGAGCGAGCTCTCTGCTTGATCGGCACCACCTCGGCAGAACAACAGCCAAGGTGAAAAGTATTGGTTGGGGTCGAAGGAGCGCATCGTTTCCTCTCCGCTCAGATCAGGAAACTGCTGATGCAACGCTTTGAGGCCGTTGTAGTGGCGCTTGAAATAAGCAGGATCCTGAGACAGGGGTTGGAAGTCGAGAACGGCGACCAGTTTTTGGCGTGCTCCAAACCAGAGCAAATCGATGCCAAGCAGTGGGTGGTCGAGGTTGTCGGCTGGATAGGCAACGGAGTTGAGCACCTGCAGACTGTCGCCAGCATCCAGGCGTGTCACGCGCCAGCGACGAAACCCCGGCACATCCCACAGCCAGCTTCGAATCTCGCTGTTTTGTTTGTCTGAGCGTTTGAACTCCAGGCCACTGGGCACCTGGATTGGTTGACCGCCTCGCTGTTGGATGCCGTCGTGCAACTCCTTGAGGAAGGAATCAAACATTCACTTCACTCCTGCCTGGTCAAGGTTGTTTTGTAGAGACATGGCTTGTTCACGCAGGGCGACAAGGTCGCTATCGCTTGGGCAGCGGAATTCGGTGCAGTAGGTGGTCATCGACACGCCATCGAGGCATTGCACTGAACTCACGCGCATCCGCAGGTTGTCGGTGACAAACCAGCAGCGCTCAATGCCCACGTTGGTGTCGTAGCGCGTGGTGATGGTGAGCACGCCATCGTCAGCAAAGGTATAGGTGCTCACCACCGATTGCTTTTCCACATAGCCCTTGTCGCGTAGCAGAAAGCCTTCCCTGGGGTTCGTTGCAGAAGGAACGTCGATCAAGACGGCGGCGTGATCGTCGCTGCGGGCGCTTTGCTTGAGGTTGCTTTCCCACCAGAACCTTGCGCCGCCTTGTGCCTCAGCTGCATTGATACCCAAGTTGGTGCAGATGGTGGCCACGGCCGGATCCGAGCCGTTGAAGGGCTCAATAATCAGGTTGGAGTCGGCGAACTCATCGTCTTGATGATCGAGGTGATGCACAGCCCGGCGGGTCATCCAGGTGCCGCGGCTGGCATGAAGGAAGTCCTCCATCGTCATTGCTGTGGTCTGCATGGCTAAGACTCAGAAACGTCGACAGTGCGCTCAGCGCGATTGGCGTTCGGCCACCAGCTGGGTCAGGATCCCTTCAATGCGTTGCAGCTCAGGGTGCTCGCTAAGGGTGCTGTCAATTTTTTTCTGCGGGAGCTTGAGCTTTTGCCCCATGGCAACGACATCCGCGCGCAGGCGATCGCGATAAGCGGTGAGCTGTTCGATGGATTCGTCGAGCTCTTGCGTGGAAACGTCCGTCACGGCCTAATGGATTGATGGGCGCGACCCTAGACCGATCCACCTGAGAGGAAAGGCTCTGGGGTGGGCTCCTTCACGTTCTTGTTGACCTTATTAATACG
>JAAZVJ010000256.1 GCA_018623675.1 Synechococcus sp. HW_metabat.54
CGATCGTGGTCTGGCGTCAAGGGGTGAAGCGCGACACCCGCACACGCTTTTGGCGCTACATGCTGAGCATGGCCCGCAGGAATCCTGCTCTACTTGAGCAGTTCCTGGTGGTGCTTGCGCACAACGAGCACTTCCTGGAATACCGCTCGATTGTGCAACGCGAAATCCGAGAGCAGCTTGAATCACTGCCCCCGGAAGAGCCCCGCAACACCCGCGAACTTCAGCCTGTCTGAAGCCCTCAAGACTTAGTCAGCCCAATCAGAAGGCCGATTTAGTCCTGCACGTAATCGGTCCCTGAGAGCAGGGCCAGTTCAGCGCGCTGCAACTCCCGACCGAGATACAGGGCGTGATCCAGGCATGTGAGCGGATGGGGCCCCTCACCCTCGGTGAGCTGGATGCCCATTTCCTTGGCGCTACGGGCGCGATAGACCTGCGCTGGTGTTCGCGGCCCACCCCCGCGGCAACTGAGCACCTCACCGGTCTCCGGATCGGTAGCCAAGCCCCGTTCGTCGACATCATTGCGGTAGTGCTCAACCACTAACTCCGACGCTTCTCGATCGAGCTTGATCAAGAAATAGCCGGCAGGATCCAGGGCAATAAACCGCTGAGACAGCTGATCATCCAAGGCCTTGCAGGCCTCAGTGATGGCATTCATCTGAGGGGAGTTGAGCATGATTTCAGCCTACAAATCCCAGGGCAGGCGGCTCCGCCTTGAAGGGCAGCTCGGCGTTAATGGCCTCGATCTCCTCCGCCATCAAGTCATTGGCTTGGGGCAACCACTGACGGATCAAGCCATCCATCCCCGGGTGGTACCAGCGATGCAGGCTGGCGTGGGGTCTGGCCACAAAACCACGCCGGCGCTTGTGGCTTCCCCCGGCTCCTGGGTCGAAGCTATGCAGACCATTGTTTAAGGCCCACTCAATCGGCGCGTAGTAACAGACCTCGAAGTGGAGGCAATCAATCTCTTCATCACTGCCCCAATAACGGCCCCAAAGCTGGCGACGGTTATGCACACAGAGCGACATCGCAACGGGTTCCCGCGGCTCCCCACGGTGAGCACTGAACAACACCACCTGCTCACGCAGGGCCGGACTGGCGAGCTGATCGAAAAACGCGGCCTCGAGGTATTTGCTGCCCCACATCCCCCAACGGGCGCAATGCTGCTCATAGAAGCCATGCATGCGTTGCAGCAACGCGGCATCCAACGCCTCTCCCGTTAGCGGCGTGACGGTGAGGCCGGCCTGTGCGACAGCACGCCGTTCCCTTTTGATGTTGCGCCGCTGGTTGGCATTGAACCCACGGAGGTAGTCGTCAAAGGTTGTCTGATCTTCAGCCGTCCACAAACTTTGCTGATTCACCCAGGTGGCACAACCGGCAGCTTCCGCCAAGACCTGCCACTGGGGATCCACGTAGAGGAAGTTGCAGCTGAGGATGCCGTTACGAGCCGCGAATTCATCAATCACCTGCAGCATCAAGGCCGTGAGTTCCGCAGCGTTTTCCTCGGGAGCGATGTGAAAGCGATACCCCTGCACCGGACTAACCGGGCTCATGCCCACCAACTTGGGGTAGTAGCGCTCGCCTAGATCGGCGGCCAGACGCGCAAAGGCCTGGTCGAATACGAACTCCCCATAGCTGTGGCCCTTCAAATAAAGCGGTGCGACAGCGACCAACTGCTTGTCGCGCCAAAGGGACAGGTGAAGGGGTTGCCAGCCTTGCTCGGGAACGATGCTGCCCGATTCCTCCAAGGCCACCAACCAATCCCAGCGGTAGAAGGGAATCACGTTTTCCCCCACCAAGGCCTGCCATTGGTCTTCGCTTAATTCGCGCAGACCACGATGCCAACGAGCAGACAGCGTGGTCATAGCCAGTGACAGCAAGGCGATGAGCGCGACCCTAACCAGTGATCACCCTTGCGGGAGCAGAGTGATGGTTTGCGGTGGCCTCGCCAGTGAACGGTTCCGCTCAACGTTCCAATCGGATCCTCTGGGTTTGCAGCGCGATGGTGCTGATCACAGGCGCTCAACAGGCGGCCCAAGCCGGCCTCCTGCAACCTCTGCTCCAGCTCTTGCGGCCGCGCCTGGAGAAGGAGCTCACAAAAAGCTGCACCGCCTTAGTACGCGACGCCAGTGGCGGACTCGACGCCTTGTCGAGCTTGGCGGAAGGGCCTTGTCGTTCAGCCGCAAAACCGATGAGTGCCTGCCTCATCCGCGAAGCCGGACGCACTGGCAAGGAATGGGAGGTGATTGGCGAAGTGGTGCGAGGAGAGGTGGGCGAGCACTCCCAGCGCATCATTGTGGGCTGCGTCAGCCAACAGTTCGACCTGCCCAGCCAAGGTTTTAAAGGCCTTTTACCTCAAGAGCTGCTGCCAAATCTCCGCTGATAACGGAGCATCAGCTCGTCTCCTTGCAACGGCAGGGCCTCCTGCAGCGCCCATGCATCGGACGCTCCGAGAGCAGCGGGCAACGCCTCTTCATCGAAGGGGACCCAACCATGGCGGCCGCCCACCAC
>JAAZVJ010000257.1 GCA_018623675.1 Synechococcus sp. HW_metabat.54
ATCGTGACCGGATCACCGGGGGCAAGGCCTAAACGCTCAGCTTCTCCCGCCCGCAACTCAATCACCCAATCCACCAAATCCGGATTGCCATCGCCATCACGATCGGAGAAGTAGGTGGGGCAGGGCACCGCACGGCAGGGAGGCACGTGCCGCTCAATCGCCAGCACCCGTTGCCGATGGATGAACACCATGTCGAGAGACGACGGCGTGTTCAGCATCCACATGCTGATGGGCATGGTGCGATCGAAGCGAAACCACATGCCACGGCCCTCGGGCAGGGGGGGCCGGTGCATCAAGCCGATGCGGCGTTCGTTGTGATCATCGGCCACCTCCAATTGAATGCATGGGCGTTGAGGGGCCCCCTCTCGGGGCTGCAAACACCAACGGGCCTCAATCGGAAGCACTTGAGGCACCCCCCGCTGGCCAGGAGTTTGCGCCCACAACGGCAACGGCTGGCGTAGCGGCAGGGAAACAGCTGTCACCCCAACCCCCCACGCAGCCAGCAGGGTCCAACGACGCAGAACGTTCATGGATCGAGCTGGGGCAGGCCATCGCTGAGGCTGTAACCGCGGCCACGGATGGTGTGAATCAAGCGTTGTTCACCCGCCTCTTCCAATTTCTGGCGCAGATAACGCACGTACACCTCAATCACATTGCTGGAGGTGCCTTGGTCGTCGTTCCACACCTCGGAAAGAATCTGCTCACGGCCCACCACTTGGCCCGCATGGGTCAGCAAAAGCATCAATAGTCCGTACTCACGGGCGGTGAGGGCCACGGGCCGATCGCCCCGACGCACCTGCCTGCAATTGGTGTCGACCGTGAGGTCAGCCACCTGCAACAGATGGTTGGATCCGGCCCCCCGCTGCTGGAGAGAGCAATGAATCCGCAACCGCTGGAGCAGGTCACTGATCCCCAGGGTGGACAACCAAAAATCACTGGCGCCTGAGCTCAGACAGCTTTCGCGGCCTTCAACGCTGTCGCTGAGCACGTCCAACAGGATTGGGATGGCCCCGAAATGGCCGCGCAATTCCGGAATCAAACCCGCCTGATCAGCCGCCACCACCACCACGGTGGGTGCAATGCCAGGCGCAGGCCTCAACGCAGCAGATCCTGCACTCCAATCGAGCACCTGATAACCGGAGGCCTCGAGCCTGGGGGCCAGACCGACGGCTTGCGCTCCCACCAACAGCACAACGGATGCCATGGCGGTTACGCCTCAGCCTTGGAGGCGTCGGGCTTGGCCACATGGGGCAGACCCCAGCCAAGTTTGTTGCGCAGCACCTGGAAAAACTCGTGATCAGACAAGCGCACAAAGCGCACCGGATGATCGCTACGGCGAATCAGCACCCGATCCTCCGGCCACACATAACAACCGGCGCTGCCGTCCACCACCATGATCAAACGCTCGGGCGTGGCCGGAAACACTGTGACCGGTTCCTGGTCACTGAACACCAAGGCCCGCGATGCCAAGGAATGGGGTGCAATCGGGGTGAGTTGCAACACCGGACACTCAGGCGTAATCACCGGTCCACCGGCGCTGAGGGCATAGGCCGTTGAGCCTGTGGGCGTGGAGAGGATCACGCCGTCTGCCGAGATGTCTACGGGCGCATGACGACCGATGGCGATCTCGAAATGGCACATGCTGGTGAGTGGCTCCCGGTGCAGTGCCATCTCATTGAGGCAAAGCGCTTCCCAGCGGCGCTGATCACCCCGCATCACGCTCACCACCAGATTGGCCCGCTCCTCGATCGTCCACTGCTCCGTGAGGATCTGCTCGAGCGCCCGATCCAGATTGTCGAGGTAAGCCTCGGCCAAAAACCCCAAATGGCCGGTGTTGATGGTGAGGATCGGCACCCCCACCGGGGCGGTCTGGCGCGCTGCCGAGAGCACGGTGCCGTCTCCACCCAGCACGATCGCCAAGGCCATCGAGGCATCAAACCCCTCGGGCACACAGGCGTTGTAGCCGAGCATGCGCAGGTGCTGATCGGGGTTGGCGAATCCCACCATGCCCCCGGAGCTACTGGCGCGAACCACGGCGTGACCTGCCGTCTCCAGGCGCTCCTGGATCACCTGGGCGGTCTCGACGGCGAGGGGCTTGCCGTCATTCACGATCAGTCCAACTTTGGGCACCGATCGTGACCTGAACACTTCACGAGAAGTTTATGAGAAACCCCCGGAGCCTGTCTTCATCTTGTTGCGGGGGCAACAGTGCGATCAGAACTGCTCGAGGAAGCGCAGATCGCTGGTGTAAAGCCGGCGGATGTCGTCGATGCCGTGGCGCACCATGCAGAAGCGCTCCACCCCCAGGCCCGCAGCAAAGCCGCTGTAGCGCTCGGGATCCAAGCCCAAGCCTTCCAAAACGGCAGGGTCGACCATGCCGCAACCCATCACCTCCAGCCAACGGCCGCGCCACTGCACATCCACCTCAGCGGACGGCTCGGTGAAGGGGAAATAGCTGGCCCGGAAGCGCACGGGCAGATCGCCGAAGAAGGCCTTCAGGAA
>JAAZVJ010000033.1 GCA_018623675.1 Synechococcus sp. HW_metabat.54
AACACGGCGGGCACCATCCCCTTCCGGAGCCGCTCCAAAGCGGTAGCGGATCGCCGCCAGATCAGTGGTGGCGTAGTTGAAGCCGCCGTCGCTCTTCTGCACGATCACCGGCAGGGGCTTGCCGTCCTTGCCCTGCACACCCTCGAGGAACACACACTGGGCACCGTCATCGGTGACCAGCAGCTCAGCGGCCTTCAAGCCATCAATCACCGCCGGCAGGAAGGGGTTGTAGAACGATTCCCCGCGTTCGCTGAGGCGAATGTCGAGGCGGTCGTAGATCTTCTGGAACTCCCGCCGCGATTGATCACAGAGCAGGCCCCAGGCCTTGAGCGACACGGGATCGCCACCCTGCAGTTTCACCACCTCATCGCGGGAGGTGGACTGAAAGACTTCGTCTTCATCGAAGCGCTTCTTGGCCTCGCGGTAGAAGGCCACCAGATCTCCGAGATCCACTGCATCGGCAGTCTCCAGCGCTTCCGGAGCCACCTGCTTGAGATGGGTGATCAGCATTCCGAACTGGGTGCCCCAGTCGCCCACGTGATTCAGGCGCAGCACCGGATGGCCGCGGAACTCCAACACCCGCGCCAGCGAATCACCAATGATCGTGGAGCGCAGATGCCCCACATGCATCTCCTTGGCGATGTTGGGACTTGAAAAGTCCACAACGACTGGCGCTGCGTTGCTGACCGCCGGCACGCCGAGCCGCTCGTCTCCCAGCCGTGCTGACACCTCCGCCGCCAGCCGCTCCGGACGGATCGTGAGATTGATGAAGCCAGGCCCGGCGATCTGGGGCTCCAAGCACAGGTCGGTGAAGGCGGAATCGGCCTGCAGCTGCTCCACGATGGCCGTGGCGATCTGGCGTGGAGCCTGCTTCAAGGGCTTGGCCAGGGGGAGCGCCCCATTGGCCTGGAAATCACCGAATTCCGGCTTGCTGGCGGGAGCCAGTTGAGGGTCCAATCCCGCCCCCTCGGTTCCATCCCAGGCGTCCGAAAAAGCCCGCTGCATCGCGCCGCGCAACTGGGTTTCAAGAGCCTGGGCAATGCGCAGCATGGAAGGCAGCAGTGTCGCGGTCAGCTCCTGATCATCCCCCGCCACGGGCCAACCAGCGGCGGAAGGCCGAGCGCGTCACCCCTCCATGCGCAACGCAAAGCCCACACCGCGCACCGTCTGAATCACCCGCTGAGAGCCGGTGGCCTCCAACTTCTTGCGCAAATAACGCACGTAGACATCCACAACGTTTTCATCGCCGAAATAGTCGTCACCCCACACGTGCTGAATCAATTGGGCACGCGATAGGGCCTGACGGGGGTGGCGCATAAAGCACTCGAGCAGGTCAAATTCCCGCACGGTGAGCACAAGCGCATCGCCAGCGATGGAACAGGTGCGTTCAGCGCCATTGAGCACCAGGTCACCCACCTGCAGCACATCGGAACTGAAGCCTTGCGAGCGGCGCAGCAACGCTTTCACCCGCGCCAACACCTCGCGCACATTGAAGGGTTTGGCGATGAAATCATCCGCCCCTGCCTCCAAAGCAGCGACGCGATCATCCATTTCATCCCGAGCCGTGATCATGATCACCGGCAAAAACACACCGGTATCGCGTAGGCGTCGGCAGATATCCAAGCCGGTCATCCCCGGCATGTTCCAGTCGAGCAAGGCCAGATCCGGAGGGGAATCACGCACGGCTTTCATCGCCGTGATCCCCTCCGCCGCCGTCACCACCGTGAAGCCCTCGGCCTCCAGCTCCATCTCCAAGAGCATCACGATGTTGGCCTCATCGTCGGCCAGTAGCACCGTCGGCGTGGAACCCGGCATCGGCAAAGCGAGTCTGAAAAAACGCTAGTGACAACGCTTCAGACCCACAACTGATCCAGTGCTCAACCCCTTCAGACCAAGGTGTGACCGCTGAAGCGCATGCTCAGATCCAACCAGGAGCTACGGGTCACAGGGGCACTGGTGGAGATCAAGTCGATCCCGGTGGCGGCATAGGCCCCCAGCTGGGCCGGTTGAATCCCGGAGGCCTCGAGCACCACCGGAGCACCACCCTGGCGACTCCGTGCCTGCTCCCGCAGCTGCGGCACCAGCCCCACGAGCTCGGCCGGAGTGAATTCATCCAGCAACACACCATCGGCCCCTGCCTCCACAGCGGCCCGCGCCTCATCGGCCGTTTCCGCCTCCACAATCACGCGAGTCGGCCAGGGAGCCTGGGCACGCACAGCGGCCATGGCCTGCGCAACCCCACCGGCCCAAGCGAGATGGTTCTCCTTGAGCATGGCCGCATCGTCGAGACCCATGCGGTGATTCACACCGCCGCCACAGCGCACCGCATATTTCTCCAGTTCGCGTAATCCCGGAGTGGTTTTGCGGGTGTCCGCGAGGGCAACCTCTGACCCAGCCAGTTCCGCCACCAGATGGGCCGTGGATGTAGCAATTCCGGAAAGACGCATGGCCAAGTTGAGAGCTGTGCGCTCCAAGGCCACCAGCACATCAGCCCGCCCCTCCAGCTCCAACAAACGATCGCCAGCACGAACGCCCATCCCATCCGCCACCAGCAACTTCAGGTTGCAACCACCGTCTGGAGGGTGCAGTTCTTGCAGCAAGGGTTCCAACAGCACCCCACCGCAAAACACACCATCCGCCTTGGCCACCCAATGGGCCTCACCACGGCGCGTCCGCAACGCCGGCGCGGTGAGATCACCTCGCCCCAGATCTTCCTGCAACCAGTCGCCGAGCTGACGGCGCAACCGTGGCGTGATCGTCAACGTGGCAGGAGCCATGGCACTCCACTCAAAAGGCAGGGGCAATGGCCCCATGTTGGCCGCTCACCAACCCCTTACTTACCAATGCAGAAGCGGGAGAAGATGCGATCTAACACCGATTCCGTGAGTTCTTCCCCGGTGATCTCCCCGAGGCTCTGAATCGCCTGGCGTAAATCAATGGTCCAAAAATCCCAGGGGAGCCCCTGAGCGGCCACCTCTTCGCTGCGGTGGAGAGCCTCAGCCGCCGTCGCGGCCAGGTCCATCTGGCGCTGGTTGAGAGCCAGCAGCAAGGGCTGCTCCGTCAGGGCACCGCAGCGCTGCAAGATCAGCCTCACCAGATCGGCTTCTCCGGCGCCGGTCTGGGCGCTGAGCGTCACATCCACAGCCGGTGCAGCGTCATGTCCATCGGCCATCACGGTCGCCAAATCCTCTTTGTTGCCCACCAGCAAATGCGGTACCGCCTCAGGGATCCGGGCCAACAACGCTTGATCCTCAGGTGTCCAGCCTGCGCTGAGATCAAAGAGCAGCAACACCAGATCGGCACTGGCGAGGGCATCGTGACTTCGCGCAATGCCCAGTTGCTCCACCGCATCGGTGGTGGAACGGATCCCGGCCGTATCCAGCAAGGTGATCGGGACCCCCTCCAGCACGATCTCGCTTTCCAGCAAGTCGCGGGTGGTGCCCGGCAAATCAGTGACGATCGCTCGCTCGCGGCGACTGAGGCGATTGAGCAAGGAACTCTTGCCCACATTGGGGCGACCGATCAATGCCACCCGCAAACCGCTGCGTAAGGCATCCCCGCGTTCGCCATCGGCCACCAGCTCAAGCAGCTTCTCGCGCACCTCCATCAGCTCCCTCAGAAGGGCCTCGCCATCCAAAGGCGGGAGGTCTTCCTCGAAATCCACCCGCGCCTCCAGCTCGCTCAACTGATCGAGCAGGCGCTCCCGCAACGCGCCAATGCGGCGTTGGATCCCCCCATCCAGCCCCGCCATCGCCAATTGCGCCGCCCGCTGACTGCGGGCCGCCACCAAATCGGTGATGGCTTCGGCGCGGGTGAGGTCCAAGCGTCCATTGAGGACAGCTCGCTGACTGAACTCCCCTGGCAGGGCACGGCGCACATCCGGCTGCTCCAGAACGCGCGCCAACACTCTCTGCACGGCAATGACTCCACCGTGGCAATGGATCTCCACCACGTCCTCCGCTGTGAAGCTGCGGGGTGCCTGCATCACCAACACCAACACCTCATCCAGCCGCTCCACACCATCAGCGGCCAGCACATGGCCATAGAGCACCCGATGGCTGGCCCACTCCTGCTGACCAGGGAAACGGGTCACGGCCTGCACAGCCTGCTGCGCCTGGGGACCCGACAGACGAATCACAGCGATGCCGCCTTGCCCTGGTGCCACTGCCGTCGCCACTGCAGCGATCGTGTCGAGCGAGGGAGGATTGCCGGTCTCAGGCGCAGGCATCACGGTCACAAAAGCATCGGAGAACACCCCACAGCGCTCCCCATCCAGAGCTCCTTCCTACGATCCCCGCCAACCTTCCTCCGCCACCGGCGGCAATGCTGCTCCCATGATCCGGTGGTTGCGACGGCTCTGGCTCCGCGGCAAGAAAGCCCTGATCTGGGTGTGGCAACAAGAGGGGACCCCGGGACAACGGGCGCGGGGCTTAGGGGCAGGCATCTTTTGCGGTTGCTTCCCCTTCTTTGGATTGCAAACCTTGCTCGGGATTGCCCTGGCGAGCTTGATGCGCGGCAATCATCTCCTGGCCGCCGCTGGCACATGGATCAGCAATCCCTTCACCTACGTGCCTCTCTATTGGTTCAACTACCAGGTGGGAGACATGCTGCTGCGCGGTGGTCCAGCGCCTACAGCCGAGAGCCTGAACCAGGCAACGCTCTGGAGCCAGGGCTGGGCCTTCACCCTCCGCCTGCTGCTGGGCTCCAGTGTTGTGGGGGGGATTGCGGCATTGGTCAGCGGCGTCGTGGCCTGGAGGCTGTTTCGCTGGCAAACAACCCAACGCCGCAGAATCAACGCCGGATCGCATCGCTAAAGACACGGCCGGGCACCGTTCCTAGGGTGCAGGCCATGGGGGGGTTGACCAGGCCACACAACACCATGCACAAGGTCGCCATCGGCTGGATCCTTGGGATCAGCCTGGGCGCCTGCGCTGCCCCATCAAGCTCACTGAAGCCGGCGCCAGCCAAGAAAGACGCCGATCTACGGCTCACCGAAGAGCCCTATCAAAGCCAGGCCGCCATCAACCAACGGATGGCGACTGTGATCCCCTACCTGGAGCAGGCCACTGGCTTGAGCATCGCCTATGTGCCGGCGATCAACTACGCCCATAGCCACCAGATGCTGCGCGATGGCGAGGTGGATGTGATCAACATCGGCGTGATGGGTGGTTATCGGTTGCTTCACCAAAACCCCAAGGTGCAAGCACTGGCCGTTCAAAAGCCTTCCTTCCGCAGCGTGCTGATTGCCAACCCAGCAGCTCTCAAGCACAACAAGCTCTCCAGCACGCGTTCAACGCCGCTTGCGATCCTTCGCAACCAACGCGTGGCCTTTGGCAGTCGTTCGTCGGGCTCGTCCTTCATGCAACCACTGCTGCATCTGCGTGATCAGCAGATCGAACTCTCAGCCCTGAATGGTTGCGTGCATGAACCCAACACCAACCACCTACCCCAGCTCGTCGCCGAAGGCGGGATGGTGGAGTTTGCCTTCATCCCCAGCTTCAGCGGCGAACCACTCCATGCCGTTCCGGAGCACCTGCACGATGCGGTGACCGTGGTGTGGGCCAGTAATCTCACCCGCAACGACTTCATGGCAGCGGCGATCCACCCGCCAACGTCAACAAAACATCGCCATTTGCAGCGACTGCAAGCGGCCTTTCTCAAGCTCAGCCTCGAAGATCCTGAGCAGAAACGTGTGCTCGATACCTGGGGCTACAGCGGCTTCGAACGACCGACCGCCAACTTCCCTGGCGCCATGATCAGCAAAGTGGCTGACGCCCACCGCAGCGCTGGAGGCGTGTCTCAATGCCAGCAGCTGTGAGCCAGACACATCAACGGCATTGGTCCCTCGCTCGTCGCCTGCTGTGGATCAGCCTGGCGGTGGTGCTCGGACAATCGATCATCAGCATGGTGATCGCCACGACACTTCGCCAGCATCTGATGACTGGCTTGCTGAAGGGAACACTGCAACGCCAGAGCCTGTTGGCCCTTCACAAGGTCAACAATCAGCTGGATCAACTGACGGCAACCCAAGCCCAAGTCTGTTGTTCCCCTCCCGATTACCAACGCTTCCTTCAGCCCCTCAGGCTCAACGACGGCAAAGCCGCTCTGATCCTCGGAAGCGCCGGCCTTGTGAGCACGCCGGGAAGCCGGACACTGTTCAAACGCGATCAACTCCTCGACGTCGCCGAGCAAGCCATTCATGCGGCCGAGGGCTTCACCATCGTTGACACCAACGCCCAAGAAGCGGTCGCTGCCAAAGCGATCAAACTCCCTGGTGGCCAGCAGACAGGGCACTTTGTTTATCTGCGACCGGTTTACGCCATGCCGGCCGTGAAAGCCCAGAGCCTGATCAAGCTCGGGGCGGAGTTGATCTTGATCCTGCTCACCGGGGGCGTGTTGGTCTTCAGTGCCAGGCGCATCTTCCGACCGGTGCGAAGCCTGAGCCAGGAACTGGCTTCGATCGAACTCAACACCCTGGATGGCGCCACCCTCCCGACCGACAAAGCACCTCTGGAATTGCTGCCGATCCTGAACGAGTTCAACGGCATGGTGGAGCGGCTGCGTCGCTCAGCCGCCAACCAAAAACAATTTGCCTCCACCATCAGCCACGAGTTCCGCACACCACTCACGGTGATTTCGGGGTTCATCCAATCAGTGCTCAACCGCAGCGAAGGATTGGTGGACAAAGAGCGACGGGCCCTGGGCATTGCTGACCTGGAAGTGCTGCGGCTGAACCGCATGCTCAGCGACCTCCTGGACCTCAGCCGCGCCGACAACCATCAACTTGCAATTCGACAGGAACCGTTTGAGCTGATCCCAAGCCTTGAGCACGCGCTGCGTTTGGCACGCGCGGCCCATAGCAATCCCATCAGCGACAACCTGTCGGACCTCAAGGCAACGACCGTGGTCGGCGACTCAGACCGCCTCGTGCAATGCATCGGCAACCTGATCGGCAATGCGGCGAAGTACTCCAAAACGAAAACACCCATCGCCGTGCAGGTGACCTGCACGGCGGCACAAGTGAGCATCACGGTGCGGGATCAAGGGCAAGGGATCCCCAACAACCAACTGGAGCGCATCTTCGAGCGATTCACACGGGCCGAGGGGGTCTCCCTGCCCTACAGGCAAAGCAGCTCAGGCCTTGGGCTCTCGATCGTGAAGATGCTGATCGAAGCCATGGGTGGCACCGTCAGCGTGGAGTCGACGGTGGGTGAAGGCAGCGCCTTCAGTTTGCACTTGCCCCTTTCGCCTCAGCCCTGACCGGTGCGGGCGATGTCGAGCACATCCGCCATCGAACGGATCTGATTCATGGTGCGCTGCAGCAGTTCTGCACTGCCTAATTCCACCTGCAGCTCAATCCGAGCCGGCTTGCCATAGGCGGTCTTCACACGGGCGTCACTGACGTTGATGGAGCCATCCGACAAGCGCATGAGGATGTCTTTGAGGATGCCGACCCGATCGATCACCTCAATGCGTAGATGCACGGGAAACCGCTGGCCTTCACGGCTTGCGGCCGGATTCCAACGCACCGGTAAGCGCCGTTCACTGGGCATCGCCTCAATGTTGGGGCATTCCTGACGGTGGATGGTGATGCCGTGGTTGCCAAGGGCAACCGTGCCCACGATCGCCTCGCCGGGCAAGGGGCCGCAACAACGTCCGAGTCGGTAGTCGAGACCCTCCACCCCGAGGATCGGTTGTGCATCACCGTGGCGCTCTCGGGCCGGAGCACCCTCCGCCTGCTGCTCCACAAGCTTGCGCGCCACATCCTCATTGCTGAGCGGTTGGGCTTCGGTTTCCGTCTGCAGGCGCACCTCTTCGCGCAAGCGGTTCAGCACCTGTTGGAGCGTGACGGCACCAAACCCAAGGGCCGCCAACAGGTCTTCCGTGCTGTGCAGGTTGCACCGCTCCGAAACACGGGTCATGGCCTCGCTGGAGAGCAGCGCATCAAAGCCACTGCGGCCCAGCTCCCGCTCCAACAACTCCTTGCCCCGTTGGATCGTCTCGTCGCGGTGGCTGCGCTTGTACCACTGGCGGATGCGATTGCGCGCCGTGGGCGTGGCCACGAAATTCAGCCAATCGAGGCTGGGGTGGGCCGTTTTGCTGGTGAGGATGTTGACGAAATCACCGTTTTGCAACGGTGTGGACAAGGGCGAGAGCCGGTCGTTGATGCGCACGCCGTGGCAATGGTTTCCCACCTCGGAGTGGATGCGATAGGCGAAGTCAACCGCGGTTGACCCTTTACGCAGGCCAACGACTTCACCTTTCGGAGTGAACACAAAC
>JAAZVJ010000034.1 GCA_018623675.1 Synechococcus sp. HW_metabat.54
AGTTGGATGGTTTCCAGGTCACGCATCTCCCCCACCAGGATCACGTCTGGGTCTTCCCGCAAGGCGGCTCGAAGAGCATTGGCGAAGCTGCGGGTGTCTTCATTCAGCTGACGCTGGTGCACCATGCTGCGGTCGCTGCGGTACACGAATTCGATTGGGTCCTCGATCGTGAGGATGTGTTCGCTGCGGCTGTGGTTGATGTGGTCGAGAAGAGCAGCCAGGGTGGTGGTTTTCCCGGATCCAGTGGGTCCTGTCACCAGCACAAGGCCGCGAGGTCGGGCACTGGTTTCCACCACCACCGGCGGCAGATTGAGGGTGTCGATACTCGGGATGGAGCTTCCCAGCGCCCGCAGACAGGCTGCATAGCTGCCCTTTTGGCGGTACACATTGACTCGGAAACGGGCGACGCCTTTCAGGCCATAGGCGCAGTCGAGTTCCCAGGTTTGTTCGAGGGTTTTGCGCTGGCTGTTGTTGAGCATCGAGAAGATCAGCCGGTTGCAGCTCTCTTCGCTGAGGGGGGTGTCGGAGAGGGGGCGGAGCTGCCCGCTGAAGCGGCCATAGGGAGGCTGCCCGCTGGCCAAGTGCAAGTCACTGCCGTCTCCTTTGACCAATTGCTCCATCAGCTCTTCGATCATCAGCTCCATGACGGGCACCTCACTGACGGGGGGTCAGACAGTACGGACATTCCAGCCACGCTTCTTGAAGTCCGCCACCACATCGTTCACAGCTCACGGTGCTCAACGCTCGGGCTCGTCGCTCCAACTCCAAGCCGGAATCGGTCAGGATCATGCGTCCCACTTCTTCAAGGGTGGTTTCTCCCTTGCGCACCAGTTCAAGGCTGTAACCGAGCAGCGTCTTCATGCCGGATTCCAGGGCAAGGCGCCGCAGCACCTCGGTTGTGGCGCCGTTGGCCACGGCGGTCGCCAGGTGCTCATTCATGCGCAACACCTCATAAACCCCAATGCGTCCCCGATACCCGCTGCCTTGGCAGTGGGGGCAAGGCTCTCCATTGCCTTCATGGTGGTGGGCGCGGAAGAAGTGCACGTGGCTTTCGTGATGACTCATCAGTCCGAAGCGCCCCAGTTCCGTGGCATCGGGCTGATAGCTCTCGCGGCAGTGACTGCAGATCCGTCTGAGCAGCCTTTGGGAAACGATCCCGATTAAGGAGGCGCTCACCATGAAGGGCTCCACGCCCATCTCTCCAAGACGGGCGATGGCGCTGGGGGCGTCGTTGCAGTGCAGGGTGGTGAGCACCAGATGGCCCGTCAGGGCCGCCTCAATGGCCGTTTTGGCCGTTTCCAGATCTCGGGTTTCTCCCACCAGCAACACATCTGGGTCTTGACGCATGAAGGCCCGCAGGGCGGTGCTGAAGTCGAATCCTTTCTCTCGGTTCACCTGGCATTGGGTGATCCCTGGAAGCGTGTATTCGATGGGGTCTTCCACCGTGGAGATGTTGATGCTGGGGTCGTTGCGTTCCGCCAGCAGCGAATAGAGCGTTGTTGATTTTCCGGAGCCGGTGGGCCCTGTCACCAGGATCATTCCGAACGGTTTGGACCCGAGGGTGCGCACCAGTTCCAGCGCTTCTGGATTGGTGATCAGCTTGTCGAGACCGAGTTGGGTCGACGAACTGTCGAGCAGCCGCAGCACAATTTTCTCGCCGAAACGGCTGGGAAGGCTGCTGACCCGGAAATCCACGGTGCGCTCGCGGAAGCGCCTTCGGATGCGTCCATCCTGGGCTTGCCGCCGTTCGGCGATGTCCAGGTCAGCCATGATTTTGAAGCGAGAGGTCACGGCTGGGACCAGTCGGCTGGGAAGCGGCTCGCTGTAGCTCTGCAGCACGCCGTCCTGGCGGAAACGCACTTGGAGCCCAACCTGTTGGGGCTCCACATGGATGTCGCTGGCTCCGAGTTGCAGGGCTTGCAGCAGGATCCGGTTCACCAGATTCACCACTGGTGAGGTGTTGGTGTCGCGAAAGGTTTGTTCCAGGTCTTCCTGGTTGCTGGTCCGCTTGGCAATCTCGTCTGGGTCTTCCTCCAGCACTCCGTCGCTGTTGAAGCCGGAGAGCAGGGAATCGAGATGGATCGGTTCCGCGTCGTGGCTCAGTTCGGCGTCATCACTGAGCTGGATGGTTTCCGGAATTTCCTGAACTGTCGCTGCAGAGGTCTCTGGTGTGACCGGAGCTTCTTCTGGTTCACGATTTCGAAGTGCTTTCAACGCTGCGGCCAGTCGTGGATGGTCGCTGGGCACGAGGCCTTTGCCGGCCAGACCCTGCACCAGGTGTTGTTGCAGGCTTCCATCCAGCTGTTCAGGGATGGACTCCTGCAGCAGCAGCTCCAAGACGAGACGCTGTGCGTGACTCACGGGACTCTCCGGTGAGGGATGGCAGCAAGAGGTGCGGGCTTCCGCCGCTTGTGGGAGGTGACCCTCCCCTATCAACATGTCTAGGTGTGAATCTGCATCTGGTCAGCATGAGTGGCGATCCCTCCTCTTCAGCTCACGATCCCGCCGCTGACGCTGCAGCTCCCGATCAAGGCACCGAGCCTGTGACCGAGACATCCGCGTCCGCAGGGGATGCAGCCGTTGAGTCGTCTGCTGATGGTGCTGAAGATCGCGACAACGACGCCCGTCTTGAGCAATTGGAGCGAGAGCACAACAGCTTGCGGGAAGAGCACGAAACCCTGCGCAGTCAATACATGCGCATTGCCGCTGATTTCGACAATTTCCGCAAGCGGCAGAGTCGCGATCAGGACGACCTCAAGTTGCAGCTCACCTGCAGCACGTTGAGCGAGATCCTGCCAGTTGTGGACAACTTTGAACGCGCTCGTCAGCAGCTCAATCCAGAGGGCGAAGAGGCGCAGGCTTTGCACCGCAGTTATCAGGGTCTCTACAAGCAACTGGTGGATGTGCTCAAGCAACTGGGCGTGGCACCGATGCGCGTTGTGGGTCAGGAATTCGATCCCACCCTTCATGAAGCTGTGCTTCGCGAACCCAGCGATGAGCACCATGAGGATGTGGTGATCGAGGAGCTGCAACGCGGTTACCACCTCAATGGCCGCGTCTTGCGTCACGCCATGGTCAAGGTGTCCATGGGTCCTGGTCCCCAGGGTGATGCCTCGGCGGTAGCTCCAGCTGTTGATGCCACCGCTGCTCCTGATGAGACCAGTGCAGCCGTGGAGGGAGAACCCAACCAGCAGGAGGGTTGATCCTCTGGGCTGGCCCTTAGGGTGATGAACGGGATGACGAGCTGATGGCCGACTACTACGACCTGCTCGGCGTCAGTCGCGACGCTGACGCCGACACCCTGAAGCGTGCGTATCGGCGTCTTGCACGTCAGTACCACCCTGATATCAATAAGGAACCTGGTGCCGAAGATCGCTTCAAGGAAATCGGTCGTGCTTATGAGGTTCTGAGCGATCCTCAGACCAAGGCCCGCTACGACCAATTCGGGGAGGCCGGCCTTGGCGGTGCCGCTGGCATGCCCGACATGGGCGACATGGGCGGCTTTGCCGACCTGTTTGAAACGTTTTTCAGCGGCTTTGGTGGCGCTGGTGGGGCCGCTGCAGGTCGGCAGCGGCGTAATGGTCCTCAGCAGGGAGATGACCTGCGTTACGACCTCACCATCGATTTCGATCAGGCCGTGTTTGGCCAGGAACGCGAGATCCGCATTCCCCACTTAGAGACCTGTACCACCTGCAAGGGCAGTGGTGCCAAGTCGGGTAGCGGCCCCACCACCTGTTCCACGTGCGGAGGCGTCGGACAAGTGCGCCGTGCCACCCGCACTCCGTTCGGCAATTTCACCCAGGTGGCGGAGTGCCCCACCTGTAATGGCAGTGGCCAGGTGATCGCTGACCCCTGCAATGCCTGCGGCGGTCAGGGGGTGACTCAGGTGCGTAAGAAGCTCCGCATCAACATCCCTGCGGGCGTCGACTCCGGAACGCGGTTGCGCGTGGCTGGGGAAGGAAATGCTGGCTTGCGTGGTGGCCCCTCGGGCGATCTCTACGTGTTCCTCACTGTGAAGCCCCATCCCCATCTCCGTCGGGATGGTCTCACCGTCCTTTCGGACGTGAAGGTGAGCTATCTCCAGGCGATCCTGGGCGACACCATCGAGGTCGACACCGTGGATGGGCCAACCAGTTTGGAAATTCCAGCTGGCACCCAGCCCAACGCTGTACTCACCCTCGAAAACAAGGGGATTCCCAAGCTGGGCAATCCCGTTGCTCGGGGTAACCAGCGCGTCAGCGTGGCTGTGCAGCTGCCCACCCGTCTCAGCGAGGAAGAGCGCAAGTTGCTCGAAGATCTTGCCGGTCATCACTCGGCCCGGGGTGTCCAGCATCACCATCACAAGAGCGGATTGTTTGCCCGTCTCTTTGGTCAGGGTTGACGGTGACCGAGCCCAGCCCTGCACAGCGGCTTGATCTTCGCGGTACTCCCTGTCCGGTCAATTTCATTCGCTGCAAGCTCACGCTGGAGTCCATGGCAGCCGGGCAGGTTCTGGAGGTCAGCCTGGATCGGGGAGAACCTGAGGCCATGGTTGTGCCTGGTCTGCGGCAGGCCGGCCATCGGGTCGAGCTGGATGGCGGTGATGAGAGCTGGGTCTCCTTGCGGGTGATCTGCGGTGCTGGCTGACGCCTGTGGCCGCGGCATGGTGGTGGCGTTGCAGGCCAACTACCTGGAGGTGGAGTTGGATCCTCCCGATCAGCACGTACGCCTCCTGTGCACGCGCCGTACCCGTCTGAACCACCGTGGTGCGGCAGTGCATGTGGGGGATCGGGTTGGGGTTGAAGCGATTGATCTCCAACAGGGTCGGGCTGTGGTGTCCGATGTTGAGCCTCGAAGCAGCTGGTTAACCCGTCCACCAGTGGCCAATGTCACGGCAGTGGTGGTTGCCTTGGCCGTGGATCAGCCCAGCTTCGATCCTGATCAGGCCAGTCGTTTCCTGCTCACGGCCGAGCAGACGGGGCTGCAGGTGCAGTTGCTGCTGACCAAGTGTGATCTGTTGCCCTTGGAGCAACGCCAAGCCTTGGTGCAGCGCTTAGAGGGCTGGGGTTATGCCCCCTTGGCGATTTCGTCTGCCACGGGTGAAGGTTTGCAGGAGCTTCGACAGCTGCTTCAAGGTCAGGCACTGTCCGTGCTCTGTGGGCCTTCGGGGGTTGGCAAAAGCTCCTTGTTGAATGGCTTGCTTCCGGAGCTGTCTTTGAGGGTGGGTGCTGTTTCAGGCCGTCTTCAAAAGGGGCGTCACACCACCCGGCATGTGGAATTGCATGCCCTGGGTCCAGGGGCCCGGGTGGCCGATACCCCTGGATTCAACAGGCCTGATCTACCGAAGGAACTCCATAACCTTGAAGTGTTGTTCCCAGAACTGAGGGCGCAACTGGAGCCCCATCCCTGTCGGTTTCGCGATTGCCTGCATCGGGATGAACCTGGATGCGGGGTCTCCCGTGATTGGGAGCGATACGGGATCTATAGACGTGCGGTGGAGGAGTTGTTGGAACTCAGCCGCCCATCCCGGGGAGGTTGAGGTCGAGGCCGCCGGTGAGCTCCTGCATCCTCTCCTTCATGGTGGCTGTTGACTTCTCGTAAGCCGCCTGTAGTGCTGCAAGGGTGGCTGCTTCGCAGGCCTCCTGGCCTTCCGACAACAGGCCTGGATCAAGCTTCACGCGCAAGGGCTGTTGATTTCCCGACAGCCAGATGCTGGCGCGACCGTCTTCGCTGCTGCCTTCGATTTCCATGGCATCCAGCTCTTCTTGCAGCTTCTGAGCGTCTTGCTGAATCTGCTGAGCCTTGCGGAAGGCTTCGGTGAGCTGACCGAAATTGGGGAGTCCGAACCCTGCCATAACGCCTTAAGGAGAATCGGAAGATTAGGCCGTCAATGCAAGAGGTTCGGGCGGAAAACCGAGCTGTTTCACTTCTGGATGAAGCGTGATGCCATGGCTGTCGTGCACTTCCTCCTGCACAAGGTGGATCAGGTTGAGGATGTCCTCAGCG
Organism: Synechococcus sp. HW_metabat.54; assembly: GCA_018623675.1. Taxonomy (GTDB): domain Bacteria; phylum Cyanobacteriota; class Cyanobacteriia; order PCC-6307; family Cyanobiaceae; genus Synechococcus_C. The sequence continues at coordinate 5,986 of JAAZVJ010000034.1, forward strand.
CTGGCATCCCCGGTATTCACGATGAAATTGGCATGAATGGGCGAGATCTCGGCTCCTCCGATGCGTCGACCCTTCAGCCCTAAGCCTTCAATGAGCTGGCCCGCTTTTTGGGGTTCAGGATTGCGGAACACGCTTCCGCAGCTGGGCCATTGGTAGGGCTGGGTGGTTGTTCGGTGGTTGAGGTTGCCGCTGGTGATCTTGCTCAGTTCTTGGGGATCGTGCCCCGGTGTCAGCTGGAACCGGGCTGAGATCACCATCAGCTCACTGGTCTGCAACAGGCTGTGGCGGTAGCTGAAATCGAGTTCTTCTTTGATCAGGGTGCGCACCATCCCTGCCTCGCCATCGCTGTTGGGGTCGAGCACGTCGACTGACACCAGGCAGTCGGCCGTGCAGCCTCCTTGGGCTCCCGCATTCATCACTGCTGCGCCGCCAACGGTGCCTGGAATGCCCACAGCCCACTCCAAGCCATGGAGTCCGGCTCGTGCCGCCCTCCTGGCGAGGGTTGGGATGGGTTCTCCGGCTAAGGCCTCCACGAGCCCAGTCGTGGAATCCATGCTCATCCCTTGGAATTTGCGCAGGCAAAGGGTGAGACCCGGCAGGCCCTCATCACAGATCAGAAGATTGGAACCAGCACCGATCACCCGCCAGGGAATCTTGTTCTGGCTCGCCCAGGCGATCAGTTCGCTCAGTTGATCGGCAGTGGTTGGCTCCGCTAACCACTCCGCTGGTCCCCCCACGCGCCACGTGGTGTAGTCGGCGAGGGAGACCTGACAACGGAGCAGATCCGGGCCTGAATCAGCCATCAGGCTGCCACCGGAGAGGTATTGGCTTCATCGGGGCAGAGCCTGCTCCAAAGGCTGTTCACGTCGCCAGCGCCCATGGCCAGCACAAGATCACCGGCACGGCTGTGCTCCTGCACCAGCGCCGTGAGTTGGTCCATTGTGTCGGCCACCAGCACCGCCCGATCAGGGATCAGACCTTTTAATGCTGCGCCAAGGGTGTGGCTGTTCACGCCTGCAATCGGGGCCTCTCCCGCGGAGTAGATGGGTGCAAGGAGCACAGTGTCTGCGGCGCTGAGAGCTTGCGCAAAGTCACCGAGGAACTCCTGCGTACGGCTGAAGCGATGGGGTTGAAACACCACCAGCAATCGCTCAGGAGCTTTGGGGAGTGGGCTGCGGCCACTGCTCACCATTAATTGGGCCATGTTCAGGGTGGCCCGGACTTCACTCGGGTGATGGGCGTAGTCATCCACCACTTGCCGGCCTTGCCAGTTGCCGCGGAAGTCAAAACGGCGACCCGGTGGACGCAGTTGACTGAGGCCTTCCTGCAGTTGTGCGAAGGGGATTCCTTCCAGGCGACAGGCAGCGAGTGCGGCGGTGGCGTTGCTGAGGTTGTGGAGACCCGGCATCGGCAGGCTGATGCGGCCGATTAGGACCCCGTCTTCATAGAAATCAGCCTCGGTCCGATCCCCTTCGAGGGCGATCGGCAGGGCTGCGAAGTCCACACCTTCAGCGCTACTGACGGACCACCAAGCAGCGGGTTGAAAGTGTTCTCGAAGAATTGGATCGTCGTGGTTGGCGAGTAAGCGGGTGCAGCCTTCGCCGAACCGTTTCAGGGTTGCGATCAGATCAGCAAGGTCGGCGTAGTGGTCGGTGTGATCCAGTTCCAGGTTGGTGATGACCCCTAGAGCTGCTTCAAACTTCACCAACGAACCATCAGACTCATCGGCCTCCGCCACTAGTAAGCGTCCTTCGCCTGCATGGCCATTGCTGCCGTAGCAGGGCACCACACCCCCAATCACGGCTGTGGGGTCTGCCCCTGCAGCCGCCAGCAGGGTGGTGATCACGGTGCTGGTTGTGGTTTTGCCGTGACTGCCTGCGACAGCGATTGAGGGTTGTTCTGCGATGAGCGCCGCCAGCACGTCCGATCGGTGCAGGACGGTTAATCCATGGGTTCGTGCCGCCTTGAGTTCAGGGTTCTCTTCGGGAATGGCTGAGCTCACCACCACCTGGGGTGCCCCGGCTTCTCCTCTTGTGAGGCTCTCGATGGTGGAGGCCACCTGTTCGGGGTAGACGCAGATCCCGAGCTCGCTGAGTTGCTTGAGGATGGGGGATTGCTTCGGTTCAGACCCGGAGACGCGATAGCCACGCTTGGCGAGGATGAGAGCGAGGGCAGACATGCCGATGCCACCAATGCCAATGAAATGGATGGGTTGTTGGCGACGGAGCGGACTGACCAAG
>JAAZVJ010000035.1 GCA_018623675.1 Synechococcus sp. HW_metabat.54
GCTGGGCGCGTGATGCGCAGGAGTTCAGCGGCGATTGCCTCAGGAAATTGCAGGTACTGCCATCCGGCCACGATCAACGTGGTGTCAACGAAGGCATCGGGAAGCGGCAGGGTTTGATCGAGGTTGAGGTTCTGCATCCAGTGGCTATCGAGCCGGGGATTGGCCGCCAGTTCCTGGCTGTTCAATCCATGGCCGATCACCCGTTCGTAGCGAATGTCGTCGGGTAGGTGAGACACCCATGACGACATCAGGTCGAGCACGGTGGCGCAGGGTGGAATCTTCTCGCGGTAGAGCTGCGTGAGCCTTGCTCGGAAAGCCCCATCAAGGTGATGCACGAACCGTGGATCCCGATAAAAGATCGCGTCGTCCTCTCCATCCAGCTTGAAGCGCTGGGCCGGACTGAGTAGCTCCACGGCCACGGAATTCACCTCGATCTGGGCGCATCATTACGGAGTGGCGTTGCCCTTCGCGGGGTCGGGCGTGCTGTCGATGCGATCACGGCAGGTGGAACAGAGCAGATGTCCTTTGCGTTTCCAGAACACCTTCATTGAGCGTTCGATCGACTGCCCGCAGATCAGGCACTGAAACAGCGGCGGCATAGCCCTCGGCGAAGCTTGATCTCAGGGTCGGGGGCTGGCTGACCCTTCGCTGTTCATGGCAGACCCTTCGGTCAACTGGCTGCTGTCTTCGGTGGGGATTTGCTGCCATCCGCTCGTCCATTGTTCGGGGTCGCGCAGCTGCTGCCAGGGGAACCGTCGCCGCAGGCTCGCGTCGAGCACCGCCTCCAATTCCACCCAGCGATCCTTCCCTTTGCCTCCCTGCAACACCAGTCGGAAATGGCGATAGCCCTCAACTGATTGGCGACTGGTCCAGGCCTGAGCAGGTTTCCATCCCATGACGCAGGCGGCGAATGACAGCTCTGGTTAGCGTCGCATTCCCCTCCATCGACCATGACCTACACCGTTGCGATCAGCGGCGCCTCCGGCAAGACCGGTTACCGCATTGCCGAAGAGGTGCAGGCCCGTGGGGATCAGGCTCGTCTGTTGCTGAGGCCCCAGTCTGAGCTGCCCGGCTCCCTTGCCGGAGCGGATCAGCGCCGTTTGTCCTTGATGGATCCCCATGCACTCGACGCCGCACTCGAGGGTGTTGATGCGTTGGTGATCGCCACTGGCGCGAGACCATCCGTGGACCTCACTGGGCCGATGCGTGTGGATGCCTGGGGGGTGCAGCGCCAGGTGGACAGTTGTCGTCGGGTCGGGGTTCGCCGCGTGGTGTTGGTGAGCTCCTTGTGTGCGGGGCGTTGGCAGCACCCCCTCAACCTGTTCGGTTTGATCTTGGTGTGGAAGCGTGTTGGTGAGCAGACCCTGGAAGAGAGTGGTCTTGATTGGACAATCGTGCGTCCCGGTGGTTTGTCTGAGCGAGAAGATCACTTGGAGAGCGAAGGCATCCTGTACACCTCCGCTGACCAGCAGCAGAGCAATTCGATTCCCCGACGTCTGGTGGCGAGGTGTTGCGTTGAGGCGCTTCACACACCTGCATCCATCGGCCAGGTGATTGAGGTCACCAGTTCTTCCGAGCAGCCTGTGGTGGGCTTGGCCCAGGCCATTGCTTCTTGGTGACAGGCCTCCCAGTGACAGGCTTCCTGGTGACGAGCCAATTGAGTGAATACGCCTACTGCTTTTCGTCGTTGGTTATGGACGTAATAGAGCAGCAAAAGACGGGCCGCCACCCGTCTTTTTTATGGCGTTTTGATGGTGTCTGGTTCATGCCTGCTCTGGCAGATGCAGCGCCGCAGCCAGCTGATCCAGTCTGCGGCTGTTGACGCCAAGATCGGAGTCCCCCAGCCGTGATTCCGAGCGCGCTTCGATCACGCCAAGATCCGGATTGCTGAGCAGTTCAATGTCGTCAACGAAGCCAAACAGGCGGCTGGTGGCGGTGGCGTGCAGGTAGCCATCCGACACGTTCTGCGTTTCCACCGTGGTGCCAGGGGTGGTTTGGAGTTGTTGCTCAAGGGCGGTCATGGCCGCGGCTGTGTCATCAACCTTCCAGCTGCGCAGCGCGCAATGGGCCGTACTGGGGCAAGCCCTGAGCTGCCCGTTGTGAAGGCCTAAATCGATGGGTACAGACCCCGCGAAGTGAAACAGGGCCAGCACCAATGGCAAAGCGAAGGCGAACAGGTGGGTCACAGCTGTCGGTTCAGGGGCAGATTGGCGATCATGCCTGCAGCAAGACCTCATCCGCGTATGCAGGCCCCTCAGGCGTTAATGGATCGGTTGGACTCTGTGCCCATGGGCGGAACAGGGGCGCGCCGGCTTGTTCTGTTGTTGAGCCAGCTCGGAGATTTCGATTCCCTGGAATACGCCCAGGCGTTGGTCTCAGTACTGCCTCAGCTTGAAAAGGCCGGCATCCATCTGATCGCCATCGGGATCGGTGATCAGGGCAGCGCAGATCGTTTTTGTGCGTTCACCGGATTTCCTCGGTCGTCACTGATGGTGGAACCCGACAATCGCCTGCACCTGCGGCTTGGTCTTTATCAAGGTCTCCAGACCCCTGGTGGGCCTTGGCCAGGTTTGTTGCTGATGTGCGCCGGCATTGGCTCGCCTGGAACCCTTGCTGAGGTGCTCCGGGGTTACACCGGTGATCGCAACGCCCCTCAACGTTTCGACCAACCCCTGTTCCGTCTCGCAGGTGGTGAAGGATTTCAGCGGCCGTTTGAACTGGCCACCGTGCGTCTTCAAAACATGGTGGAGGTGCTGGGGCGATGGCGCACCTACGTGCCCACCGATGACTTCATCACCCAGCGGGGAGGAACGTTCCTTCTCGAGGTGGATGATTCCCTGCTCTATGTGCATCGAGACCAAGGCATCCTCGGGTTTTCAGAAACCATGGCGAATCCGCTTCGGTTTCTTGAGCCCTACCTCTCCTCGCAATGACCGTTCAGGTCCAACGCACAGGGTCTTTGCTTTCGAGGTGGAGGAGGTGGTCAACCTCATCGCCGATCAATTGGCGGCTGATCGTTAGACAGATGCCATTAAGCGGTAACGAGAAGCTGCTGCCATCAGCATCGAATGGTCCTTCCACATAGGCACCGATCCTCTCGGCCATCAAAAAGCAGCTGAAAATGCCAGCACCCACCAGCACCGTGGGCCAGCCCGTCTCAGCTCGGTGGAACTCCACCAACAATTCCCATCCGAACACCCAATTGATCACACGAACAAACACGTCGTACGACGCTGGGAGAGGGGTGTTACGAATCCGTTCCAGGCCGCCAATGGCGTCCACGCAGGCATTGGCAACAACCATTAATTGTTGACGCCCCCACCCATCAACCCACTCGTCGTCGTGCAGGTCTCGCACCAGCGACGCACGCCGGGCACCCAAAGATCTCAAGGTTGTGGTGGCGGGGAGGCGCAGGGATGCCAACAACGCATCTTGAAGCTCGCGCAGGTCGCGATGCCAGTAATTGCGCAGTTCAAAATTGAGTTGCCACACCATGGCGACCTGCAGGCGCATCAGCTGTTGCCCGCGTGATGACCGCAGTTGTTTTGGGGTGAGCAGGGAATGCAGGTTGTCGTGCCAGTTGCGACTCACATTCACCATGGATCCCCAAAGCTTGCGCGCTTCCCACCAGCGACCAATCGCTTGGGTGTTGCGAAAACCGATGAAAATGGCAACGGCAATGCCGAGGATGCGGATCACTGCACTGCTCTGAAACCAGAGTTCTGGAACCCGATTGCTGATCACCAACAGGACCATGGCGATCAGCAGCAGGAGATCGAAGCGCATGCGCCAGAGCACTTGGCCAATGACAAGGCCGTAATCCCTGCGTTGAGTCCGGGGAGGATGTCCGAAGGGGCCTTCGTGGATGGTCACAGGGCGAGACGTTGGAGTGGGAACCACAGTGCATCCACTGTGCAGGTCAACCAGGTTGGGCCAAGGTCCAAAGGGCGAGTCCACCACCACGGCCCCGGGCTGCCAACCAGCCGCTGGGGTCGCGCGCGATCAGGGCAAAAAACGGGCGTCGCTGGGGAGCTGGGGAGGGAAGACTGCGCTGGAGGACGCGGCGCCCCCAGAGAGTGATTTCTAAGGCGTTGAACTGGAACATCAGCAGTGGACGACGCCCCAGCAGTTCGGCGTTGCCTTGAAAGCGCAACACAAGTGGGCCGAGGTTGACGGCATTGCAGATGGCCATTTCAGACCCGTTAGTGGTGGTGGCCAACTCAAGCCGGGCTTTCAGCCCTCTCAACACCCAGTTGCCAAGGGGAGACGGTGTTGTTTTGCCTTTCGGCCATGCCCCTTGGAGGATCCAGCAACCTTGAAGCTCGGCGCCCTTGATGGCTGAGCCGTGTTGGCGCACCTGGCGTTCGAGGGCCAGCAGGGTGGGGCCATCCGGCGCGTTCATCTCCACAGCAGCGGTGCACTGGGAGCGATCATGACGCTTCCCTCGATGGCCCCATGCATCCCACCTGGACTGAGCAATGGTGGCCAGTGGCCTATCTACGCGACCTTGATCCCAAGCGCCCCAGTCGTTTCACGTTGTTGGATCGCGACCTGGTGCTGTGGTGGGACGGTGCTGCGTCGCGTTGGAGAGCCTTTCCTGATCAGTGCCCCCATCGTTTGGTGCCCCTGAGTGAGGGGAGGATCAACGACCAGGGTCAGCTCGAGTGTCCTTATCACGGCTGGAGCTTCGACGGAGACGGGCGTTGCCAGCGCATTCCGCAAGCGGAGGAGAACACCCAAAGCGACAGTGTTCGATCCCGTTGCTCCAGCCTCCCCACCGCGGTGGGCCAGGGATTGCTGTTTGTTTGGACCGGTGCCCCTGAAGCGGCTGATGTTGACGCTTTGCCTCTGGTGCCGCTGTTGGACGAGAACCCTCAGTCCTGGACGATCCAGGACACCTTCAGGGATCTACCGATGGATTCCCTCACCCTGTTGGAGAACGTGCTCGATGTGAGCCATGTTCCGTTCACCCATCACCTCACCGTTGGTCGGCGTACCAATGCCGCCCCCGTCAGGGCTGAAATCACCCGTGAGGATGACAGTGGCTTTGCTGCGATCTGGGAGGAAGGCCCCCGTCGCGGCGCTCTTGGATCTCAATTCACCACCTTCAAAGCTCCTCAGCTGATGTGGCATGACCTCGATGCCAAGGGCTTTGCCCGCATTCTCACCGTCGTCTATGCGGTGCCGATGCGGAGGGGGGAATGTCGCCTTTTTGCTCGCTTTCCGTTTCAGTTCAAAACCCCATTGCCCCGGCTTCTCCTCGGTCTACGGCCCCGCTGGTTGCAGCACATTGGTAACCACAAGGTGCTGGAAGACGATCAGGTGTTTCTCCATTGGCAGGAGCGCACGCTTGCTGCCGCAGGTGGCAGCGCTCGGGTCGAGCGGTCGTATTTCATGCCCTGCCAAGCCGATGTTTATGTCTCCGCATTGCATCGCTGGGTGCAGACCCATGGAAGCGAGCCCTTTGCAGGCCAAGCTTTGCCTGCGCGCCAGGAGCTGGCGCCGCTGATGGACCGCTACCACAGCCATACCCGCCATTGCCGCAGTTGCTCCACTGCATTGCGGCGGATCCGTGGTTTTCGACCTTGGTTCTTAGGCGGCTTGTGGTTGGCGGCTGTGTTGGTGGGAATCGGTCAGTTCGGTGCTCTCACTTGGGTTGGTGTGAGCTTGGCTCTGATCACTGCTTTGGGATACCGGCAGTGCCAACGCTGGGAGCAGGGGCTGCTGGCGGGGAACGGTCAGGCACCGCGTAATGATGGTTTGTGAGCGAGATGCATCCGCACTGTGTCGATCAAGGTGACCTCACCCTGCCCGGAGAGTGTGGTCGTTGCTTTGGGCGCCCGTGATTGGCCCATCTGGGCCTGTGAAGTCAGCACCTTCCCCTGGACCTATGAACAGCGTGAAACCTGTTTGTTGCTCGAGGGCGCAGTGACGGTGACTCCAAATGGAGGCGATCCCGTGTCGTTTGGTGCGGGCGACCTGGTGGAATTCGCGGCTGGATTGCAGTGCACCTGGGTGGTGACCCAACCGGTGAGAAAGCACTATCAATTCGGCTGACTCCACGGTGCAGAAGGACTCTGTCGATCCCTAGATATCCACATCGGCACCCCATTGGGGAGAACAGGTTCGCCAGCCCACTCTGAGCAGCTCTTTCCAGAGCAGTTCGGCCGTATCGCGGCGTAAGTACACCCGGTTTTTCAGCAAAGGCGCTTCCCCTGGAACAGGTCTCCCTGAATCCACGAACACGCGGGGGTCTTGGTACTGACTTTTTTCGTCGGGATGGAAACGTTTGGTTTCGCAGGTGCGTGGGTCTTGGATCCAGCCGTGCCTAGGCATCGTTTGCGAGGGGTGATGACAGAGGCGCGCATCCACTCTTCGGCTTGAAAAGGGGCGTAGGGAGAGTTGGGCGCCATGAACCTGCCGCTAATACGCTTGTTCTAGTCGCGGTAGTACAAGTGTGTCAACTCGGGTTGGAGAGCCTTGTCAGGGATCTCTCTCAGTCGGGCTTGACCAAGCCGGGGGTTGCGCGGGGCCAGGGTTTTTCGGTGCTGGTGTGGGAATGACTTGCAGCGCCAGGGGAGCGATCAGATACAGCAACGACACCACGCAGGCGATCGGCACCATCACGTAGCTCACGACACCCACCGCATCCAACAGCTCTGATGGCAAAGGCCTGGGGCGGGGTTTTTTCCACCACGCGGCGAGGGGCCACAACCAGCTGTCTCTGGGCTCGGTCATCAAGACAAGAATCGTGGCACGGCTTTTCGGGCCTGGAAGCGGCAGCATGGTGGCCCTGCCTGCTTGATACTCCATGGCGGACCCCGCGGCATCTGATCAGCCACTGAGTTGGCAAGCGCTGGAAGCGATGCTCCCTGAGCCCATGGATCGTGTGCAGGGGCCTACCAATGCTCAGGCCACGTTGCGTCTGTTTGGTGAGCCTGAATCTGCTGTGCGGGTGACGCTCTATCGCGATCACCATGCCTGGTGCCCGTACTGCCAAAAAGTTTGGCTGTGGCTCGAGTTTCGGCGAATCCCCTATCGGATTCGCAAAGTCACCATGCGTTGCTATGGCCCTAAGGAAGCCTGGTTTACCGCCAAGGTGCCATCGGGAATGCTTCCCGTCTTGGAATTGGATGGTCGCCTGATTACGGAAAGCGATGAGATCTTGATCGCCCTTGAACGAGCCTTTGGGCCCCTCGGCGAATCGATGCAGGCGGCGAAGGTTCGGGAGCTGAGGCAGTTGGAACGGCTCCTATTTCGCGCCTGGTGTTTGTGGTTGTGCTCGCCTGGGCTGTCTGCCCGTCAAGACCAGCTCGCTCGCGAGCAGTTTCAAGGTGTTGCACGTCGTATGGAGCAGGCCTTGATGGTGGGTGGCGGTTCCTGGTTGGATCCGCTCGCGCCGTCTGGGCCCGAGCCTGGGAGTGCTGATTTGGTGTTCGTCCCCTATGTGGAACGAATGAATGCCTCCTTGGCTTACTACAAGGGTTTCAATCTCCGGTCTGAGCATCCAGGAATTGATCGCTGGCTTGCGGCGTTGGAGGGTTTGGCCACCTACCGCGGCACCCAAAGTGATTTCCACACCCATGCCCACGACTTGCCGCCCCAGATGGGGGGCTGTTGGGCCAATGGTGCTGATGAGCAAGTGCGTTATGCCGCGGTAATCGATTCCGGTGCCGGGCTGGGCGATTGGGAGCGCCGACCTGCAGGGGGGGGATCCGATGGGGTGATGGACGCGCTTCAAGCTCTAGGGCCGGTGTTGCGACACCGGCAAACCCTGATGGCCCGTAATCCCCTTGGTGCAGGGCTTGATCAACCGCTTCGGGCGGCGCTCACCTGGATGGTGACAGGACTCACGGTGCGTCCGCAGGCTGGGGCTGCGATGGGACTGCGTTATTTGCGGGATCGCATCTCGGTTCCCCGCGACATGCCTTTGCTCAGCGGGCGATGCCTGCGCCAAGCGTTGGAGCGCACGGCGGCCTTGGATGGCGATGGTCAACCGGAGCCACTTCCCATTCAGCATCGCTTTGATCAGGATCCCAGGCCTTTCCTGGCCGCTTGACCCACTGCGCTGAATCGGTGGCCTGACGAGATTCTGCTCCGCAGGTGATGATCAGCTGCGCTGATCAAGGCAGGTTCAATGGCCACCGTTGCATTGCTGGGAACAGGTTTGCTGGGGGAGGCCATTGGCCACC
>JAAZVJ010000036.1 GCA_018623675.1 Synechococcus sp. HW_metabat.54
CTGATCATCAACCGACGCCTGATCAGCGGAATCCTCACACCCCTCACAGCCTTACGAAACGCGAGCCAATCCACCCAACGACAGATCCAAGCGAATACAACTTCAAGCCAAGCATCAACACCCCTGACCTACTGCTGCGATTTACCCCCATCAAGCACGAGCGAAATCGCAGACCTCAATGCGGCCATCCAATCCATGGTGGAAGGGTTTAACCAACTCACAGAAACCCTCAAAGAGCAAGATGAGCGCGAACTCGCCGCCCTGAGCGACAAGCTCAAAATCAGCCTTGAGGCAGCATCGATCGCCCATGAGATCAACCAACCGTTGAGCATCGTCCGGCTCACGGCTCAAAGTCTTCTTAAGGGTCAGGAGAGCGATGACAATCAACCATCGCTGAAGCCTGAACTGATCCAAAGCCTTTCAACACTCAACACTGAAGTTGAGCGAATCGCCACCATTTCCAACAAGATTCGTTCTCTGCTGCGCAGTACAGAAACAAACCTTGGCACGGTCGACCTGCTTCAAGTCATTGAAAGCAGCGTGCGCTACGTGCAGTCGAACCACACCCATGGGCACTGGATCGACATCACAGCCCTCCAAGCGATCACCGCCGGACAAGCTGTGATCAAGGGCGATGGCGTGCAACTGCAATTGGCATTAATCAACTTGTTGCGCAATGCCCTCGATGCACTGATCAGCACATCCCCGCTGCAAAACACATCACCGCGGGTCGCCATCAGCCTTACTGAAGACGACGCGTTCTGGACCCTCGCCGTCGAAGACAACGGCCCCGGCATGAACGACCAGCTGCTGGAAACACTTCCCCTCAACAGCACCAAACCCACAGGCAGCGGGCTGGGGCTGTTCATCGTGCGCACCACCGCCGAAAGTCACGGGGGGCTCCTGGAGCTCAACCCAGGTAACAGCGGGGGGTTACGGGCCTGCCTCCGGCTGCCAAAACCCCAGCAGTAGCGGTCAAGAGCTACCCAGTTTTGGGGATTGTGGATGCCAACGGGCTTTCCAAAGATCGCAAGGTGGTTTCCCGTGGTCATTGGTCAACCTCGACCTGCTGACAAGCCTGGATGGCTTGCTCTGGCTCCAGTCGGGGAAACAAGTGGGTGAGCGGTTTCGGCAGCACCAAACCACCGTGAGCCGCAACCAGAAAAAGTGTGCTCAAGCCTTCGGATTCTCCATCCGCAAGCAAAAGGGGTTCTGGGCCATCGATGGAGACACAAGCCTTCTGAGGCTGGAACGCGAGGTGCATCAGCTGGCCCGCTTCATGGGGCAAGCATCACTCCGCCTTGAGGCGAATGGCTGGCTCGATGGAGCTCTCTGCACTCCCAAACCTGAAGGGTGGATTCTGGGGTCAGGAAAACCTCTGGGCATCGCTCGCGGGCTCCAACTCATTGAGGAGCGCATTGTTGATGCCTTGCTTTGTCCGCTCGCTGACCAACCCAAAGACCACCCTCTGCTGAGCACCCAACCGCTGTGCGCCATGCCGCTGCGGCCAATGGTGAAGCCTGGCCATCCGCTTTTGCAGCTCAGCACGATTTCGCTTGATCAAGTCAAGGCCTATCCCTGGCAAGCCATCAAGCGAGGCGCCTACCCGAACACCCAGCTTCAACTTGAGGCAGAAGGGCTCTGGCCTCCCTCACGGCGATCCCAGAAACTTGATGAACAGCTCTGGCGAGGGTCGAGCGAAAACGATGTGCTGATTCACATCGGATCAGCACTGAGCCACAACCCCGACCAGCCTGGACTGATCCCTCTCCCCCTCAGCCATGCAGCCTGGAGCGGTATCGCATTGGTGATGCGACACGAGCATGCCGATCGCCCTGCCATCGAGGATCTCAAAGAAGAACTTTGCCGTCGCTTGCAAGGCCAGCAGAGTCATCACCCAGACCTGCAACTTTTGCTCTGATCTGATCACCTCAGATGATCAGCAGGCAAGAGAGCGAACGCTTCAATCGAAGCGATCTCCCTTCCCAGACGCCTTGCCCACGGCTAGCACTTGAAAAACAGGCTGGTCATGGCAGCACCCCCTCTCCTCCTAGCCCTGGACCAGGGCACGAGCAGTTCACGGGCTGCCTTGTTCAATGCGGCTGGACAGCTCGTGGCCAGCGCTTCAGCCCCCCTGGCCATCCGCTATCCCCACGATGGCTGGGTGGAGCAGGATCCGTTGGCGATCTGGGAGAGCCAGCGCCAGGCCATGGCCCAGCTGGAAGCCGAACTCACCCCAGAGCAACGCAATGCCGTCGCCTGTTGCGGCATCACGAACCAACGGGAAACCACCGTGCTGTGGCGACGCAGCGACGGTGAACCCTGCGGCCCTGCTCTCGTCTGGCAAGACGGACGTACTGCTGGCCTCTGCCAAAGCTGGAAACAACAGGGACTGGAACACGAATGGCGACACCGAACCGGCCTGCTGCTGGATCCTTACTTCAGCGCCAGCAAAATCCAATGGCTGCTGTCGAACGAAGCTGCCGCCAAAGCAGCGGCTGACCGGGGTGACCTCTGCTTTGGAACGGTGGAGAGCTGGCTGCTCTGGCAGCTGAGTGGTGAACGACTGCATTGCTCCGACATGAGCAATGCCAGCCGCACGCTGCTGATGGACCTCGAGAAGCGCTGCTGGGTTGAAAGCTTCTGCAAGGAAGTGTCTTTACCCAGCTCTGCGCTACCTGAGCTGGTGCCCTGCCGGGGTGACTTCGGACTAATCAGCCCCAACCTGCCCTTCGCAGGCGTTCCCATTCGAGCGCTTCTGGGAGACCAACAGGCCGCCACCTTCGGCCAGCTTTGCCTGCAACCAGGAGAGGCCAAATGCACCTATGGCACCGGTGCCTTCCTGGTGGTGAACACCGGCGACGAGCTACGCCGCTCCGATGCCGGACTGCTCACCACCCTTGGATGGACGGAAGCCGATGGCACTCCCACCTATTGCCTGGAGGGCAGTTTGTTCAATGCCGGCACCGTGGTGCAGTGGCTGCGAGACGGGCTCGGCATCATCAACAAAGCCGAGGAGATCAACGCGCTGGCCAACAGCGTTGGCTCATCCGCAGGTGTGATGTTGGTGCCTGCCTTCACGGGCTGGGGCACACCGCATTGGGATCCCAGTGCACGCGGTTTGTTGCTTGGTCTCACCCGTGACACCCAAAGAGGGCACATTGCCCGTGCAGCCCTGGAAGGCATCGCCCTTTCGGTGGCCAGTCTCGTGCAGCTGGCGGAACAAGCGCTGGGCCAAGGATTGGGAGAGCTGGCGGTAGATGGGGGAGCAGCCGCATCGGATCCACTGCTGCAGGCCCAGGCCGACAGCACCGGGCTGCAGGTGCGACGGCCCGCCACTTTGGAGAGCACGGCACGGGGGGTGGCTCTGCTCGCGGGGGTTGAGGCCGGCGTGGTGCCTGACTTGAATGCCCTCGCCCAACAACGCAGTGTGGGCGCACAACTTTTTAACCCCACCCTCAAAGCGGAAGCACGCAAGCAGTGGTGCAAGCGTTGGGAGAACGCCGTGCTGCGCAGCCTGCACTGGAGTGAGGACGAGCAAGTATGAGCGCCTCCCTCGATGTTCTGATCATCGGCGGGGGGGCCAGTGGGGCCTGCGTGGCGTACGAAGCCGTGCGCCGCGGCCTCAAGGTGGCATTGCTGGAGGCTGCCGATCTGGGTGGTGGCACCAGCAGCCGCAGCACCAAGCTGCTGCATGGAGGTGTGCGCTACCTGGAATTGGCTTTCAAAACGGCAGATCCGGCGCAGCTACGCCTGGTGAGGGAAGCACTGCTCGAACGCGGCCATTGGCTGCAACAGGCGCCTTTCCTGGCTCATCGCTTGGAACTGGCGCTACCCACCAGCCACCCCATCAGCCAGGCCTATTACCGACTCGGCCTCGGCCTCTATGACGCCTTAGCTGGCGCCAGTGGCATTGGGGCCAGTCGCTGCCTCTCAGACAACCAAATCCAACAGGCACTGCCTCTTCTGCAGACTGGCGTCACCGGAGGCGTGGCCTACAGCGACGGGCAATTTGATGACGCTCGCCTGAACCTGCTGCTCGCCTTAACGGCTGAGCAGGCGGGGGCCCAAGTGAGAACCCGCTGCAAGGTGACTGAGCTTCTGAAGGACCAAAACGGTCGGATCTGCGGCGCCGTCAGCAGCACGGCATCGGGGATTCCTGAACGCTGGCAAGCCCGAGTGGTGGTGAATGCAACCGGCATTCATGCAGACAGCATCCGACAGCTTGCTGATCCCAAGCAACCCAAGCGCATGCTCACAAGCCGGGGTGTGCATGTGGTGTTGAACGCCAACCTTTGCCCTGCGGGCATGGGCCTCCTGCTCCCTGCCACAGATGACGGGCGCGTCTTGTTCATGCTGCCGTTCTTCGGGCGCACCCTTGTGGGCACCACGGACACGGCCTGCCCGCTCACTGCGGCAGAAGCCCCTTCCCAGGAGGAGCAGGACTACCTGCTGGGTTACGTGAGGCGCTGGTTCCCGCAGCTCAAAACTCCGCAAGTGAGCAGCTGCTGGGCGGGAGGACGACCTCTGCTCAAGCCTCCAGGAGACGAGCGCAACAGCAGCCGGGTCGTACGCGAACACGAAATCGAAACCTTGCCCTGTGGCCTGGTGAGCGTGATGGGGGGCAAATGGACCACATGCCGCCCCATGGCTCTCGACACGTTGAAGGCCGTGGCAGCCCAGCTGGACCAGCCCCTCCCCAGCCCGATGGACTTACCGCTGTTGGGTGCTGCAGACGACCCAACACAAACCCCTGCTCTGCTGGAGCAGCAAAGACTCGATCTAGAGACCCTGCTTCCCGATACGCCCCAACGCTCTGCCCAGATCCAACATCTGCAGGGCTGTTTCGGGCTCCGTGCCTCAATCCTGGCAGGCAGTTGGTCGGTCATGGAGCGCCAGCCCTTAAGTGAGGTGATTCCCATCTGCACCGGGGAACTCCGGCATGCCATTCGTTGCGAACATGCCCGAACGGTCACCGATGTTTTGGCGAGGCGTTGCCGTCTCGCCATGGTGGATCAATCGGAAGCGCAAAGGCTCACACCCTTGGTGCAGGAGTTACTGCGCAGCGAACTGGACACTTCACCTGGTGAGAACACACCCCTGAACCTGGAGCACTAAAGACTGTTAGGGCGCCGAGGCCCGATCGCTCGCGTCCTCCAAGGGCTCATCCACCTCACCGATCAGCCACCAGCTGAAGCCATGGGCAGGCAGATACACAAACCAGTTCTGATCGGCCTCAGGGAATTCACTGCCCCAAAGCACCTCCCGGGTGCGTTGGCCTTTCCAGCGGCTTAGATCCAGGCGGATCGATGCTCCCGCCGCTGAGAGATTCGCCGCCACAAGCACCGTCATCGAATCGCTGGTGCGCACATACACAATCACAGCGGGGTGGCTGCAGGGCAGCAGCTCAAACGCCCCCTGGCGGAGAGCAGGCAGCAACCTTCGGCACGTGAGCATGCGCCGATGCCAATTGAGCAACGACCCTTGAAGCTGCTTTTGCACCTCCACGTTGACCACGCGGTAGTCGTAGCCCGGTGCCGTAATAGCGGGTAGAACCAGCAGTGGATCCGGAGCGGTGGAGAACCCCCCATTCCGTGCTGGCGTCCAGGCCATGGGCGTGCGGTTGGGGTCCCGGTCTCGTAAGCCCGGCCAATCACCCATCCCCAGCTCATCGCCGTAGTACAGACAGGGCATGCCCGGAAGGCTGTAAATCAAGGCATGCAGCACCCGGTTGGAGCCGGGGTCACCGTTGAGGAGAGGTGCAAGTCGCCGATTGATGCCCCAATTCAGCCAATGCCCTTGGCCTTGATGGAGCCCAGCGCGGATGGTCTGCACTACGGCATCACTCACCAGATGGCCATCGCCTAACCAAAGCTCATCGTGATTCCGCAGCGGCAAAGCCCATCGACAACCCGAGACGGCTTCCTGAGAGTCGTTCAAGCACTCCCTGAGATCCTCCGTACGGCCACTGGCGATAGCGGCAAACAGGTGGGCTGTCAGAGCAAAGTTGAAGGCGCCATGCAACTCGTTGTCGTCGAGGTAAGGCGCCGCCTCGTCCACCGGCTGAATCGCTTCTGCCAGCAGGAGAATCTCCCGGCTATGGGCATCCACCCGTTGGCGCAGTCGCTGCAGGAACTGGTGGGTCTCCGGAAGCCCCTCACAGCGCGACCCCTCCGCTTCAAAAAGGAACGGAATCGCGTCGAGGCGAAATCCATCCACCCCCCGATCGATCCAGAAATCGACCACCTCCAACATCGCCTCCTGCACCAGAGGGTTTTCGTAGTTGAGGTCTGGCTGATGGCGCAGGAAGCGGTGGAGGTAGTACTGCTGAGCGACCTCATCCCATTCCCAGTTCGACGCCTCGAAATGCCGAAACAACACCGGCGCCTCGGCGTAGCGCTGGGGATCGTCACTCCACACATACACATCCCGCTCAGGGCTGCCCTTGGGTGCCCATCGCGCCCGCTGAAACCAGGGGTGAAGACTGCTGGTGTGATTGAGCACCAGGTCAAGGATCACCTTGATCCCGTGCTTGTGGGCGGTGGTTAAAAAGCGATGAAAGGCAGCCAGATCCCCCAGGTCGGGATGGATCGCTTTGAAATCCGTGATGTCATATCCCCCGTCCTGAAGTGGAGAGGGATAAATCGGCGTTAACCAGATCGCATCAACTCCCAACCAGCGCAAATAGGGCAAACGGGAGGCCAGGCCTTGCAAGTCGCCAATGCCATCGCCATTGCCATCGGCATAGCTGCGCACGATCAACTCGTAGATCACGGCGCCGTTCCACCAGGGCTGCTGCATGCCGATCTGCGTGAGCCAACCCAATAGCTAGATCCGGATGGCCAATGCCGTCACCCCGAGCACGGCCATCAATTGCCAGCATGCCCTGATCTCACGCTGGCGCAGGCCGCACTGCCATGACGTTCACAACAGCAGCCACTGCCCAGACACTCCCTGATGTGAAGGCCATGCGGGCCCCGGTGGATCGGGGAGAGACCCGCTCTGAAGCCTGGCGCCGCCAGCAGTTGAACGTTTTGCGCCAGCTGCTGGACCGCCATGAAGACGCCATTCTTGAAGCCCTCCACAGTGACCTTGGCAAACCAGCCACCGAAGGGATGGTGGAAGTCTTGGCCCTGCGCCAGGAACTGAAGCTTTGCGAGCAGTCATTACGCCGCTGGATGCGCCCCCGCCGGGTGACTGTCCCCCTCCCTCTGAAACCCGGCCGCGCCGAGGTGATCAGAGAACCCCTGGGTTGCGTCCTGATCATTGGCCCCTGGAATTACCCCTTTCACCTCACTCTTCAGCCGCTCGTGAGTGCGCTCGCTGCTGGGAACACGGCTGTCGTGAAGCCCTCCGAACAGGCACCTGCGACTGCCGCCCTCATCGCTGAGCTCCTCGGGGACGCGTTCAGTGACGCGATCGTTCAGGTGGTGCAGGGTGATGGAGCCACAGCTGCCGCTCTGGTGGACCAGGCCTATGACCACATCTTCTTCACAGGTGGAGGAACCATCGGCAGCAAGGTGCTTGCAGGAGCCGCACCGCACCTCACCCCAGTCACCCTGGAGCTGGGGGGCAAGAGTCCAGCCGTCGTGCTGGAAGGAGCCGATCTCGCAGTCACGGCACGGCGTCTGATCTGGGGGAAAGGCCTGAACGCCGGGCAAACCTGCATTGCTCCCGACTACCTGCTGGTGGAGGAAGGGCTGCGGGAGCCGCTCTTAGCCGCCCTCACCCGTGCCCGAGAGGAGTTGTATGGAACCAACCCCCTGGTGTCGAAAGACCTCGGACGCGTCATCAACGATCGCCAATACCAACGCTTGGATGCCTTGCTGCAAGGCGCCTTGGGCAAGGAACAGGTGTTGATCGGGGGTGAACACGACCCCTCCAAAAGGAGAATCGCCCCCACCGTGATCGCCGTTGATGACAACAGCGACCCCCTGATGCGGGATGAGCTGCTTGGGCCTTTGCTGCCCTTAATGAGCGTGCCCAATCTGACCGCTGCCATGGCGCAGATCCGCAGTCTGCCCAAACCTTTGGCCCTCTATCTCTTTGGAGGAGATCC
>JAAZVJ010000037.1 GCA_018623675.1 Synechococcus sp. HW_metabat.54
CGAAATCGTCGGCATCAAGGACACCCGCAAGACCACCGTCACCGGTGTGGAAATGTTCCGCAAGCTGCTCGACCAGGGCATGGCTGGCGACAACGTTGGTCTGCTGCTGCGCGGCATCCAGAAGGAAGACATCGAGCGCGGCATGGTGCTCGTGAAGCCCGGCTCCATCACCCCTCACACCAAGTTCGAGGGTCAGGTGTACGTGCTCAAGAAGGAAGAAGGCGGCCGCCACACCCCCTTCTTCGCTGGCTCTCGCCCTCAGTTCTACATCCGTACAACTGACGTTACCGGCCAGATCACTGCCTTCACCGCTGAAGACGGCTCCAACGTCGAAATGGTGATGCCTGGTGACAACATCAAGATGACCGGTGAGCTGATCTGCCCCGTCGCCATCGAGCAAGGCATGCGCTTCGCTATCCGCGAAGGCGGTCGCACCATCGGTGCTGGCGTTGTCTCCAAGATCATCGAGTGATCCTGTTCACTTGATTGATGGCATGGGCGGGTCGTTCGCGACCTGCCCATCCTTTACAGTTTTGAAGTGCTGAGCAGAGCTCCGGCACATTTTGAACCTCGACAATTCACCCTTTTTCGTCCCTCACCGGACACGTTCTGCGCTTCCTATGTCCACCGCTATTGCACAGCAGAAGATCCGCATTCGCCTGAAGGCGTTTGACCGCCGCATGCTGGATCTGTCTTGCGACAAAATCATTGAAACCGCCGACAACACGGCTGCAACGGCCATCGGCCCCATTCCTCTCCCCACGAAGCGCAAGATCTATTGCGTGCTGCGCTCTCCTCACGTGGACAAGGACTCCCGTGAGCACTTCGAGACCCGCACCCACCGCCGGATCATCGATATCTACAGCCCTTCCGCAAAAACCATTGACGCACTGATGAAGCTGGACCTTCCCAGTGGCGTTGATATCGAAGTGAAGCTCTGAGCATCACACGCCCGTCAGGTCAGCTGCCTAGGATTGTTTTTTCGGAAACTGTTCTGCGTGGCTGACTTGTCCGTCAGAGAGCTGCCCCTCTTTCCTCTGCCGGATGTTGTGCTTTTCCCGAGGGACGTGCTGCCTTTGCACATCTTCGAGTCGCGTTACCGAATGATGCTGCAGAGCGTGCTTGAAGATGATCGCCGCTTTGGCGTTGTGCGCTGGGACCCAGCCACCCAAAGCATGGCCTCAGTTGGTTGCTGTGCCGAAATCCTGCAGCATCAAACAGCAGAAGACGGTCGCAGCAACATTGTCACGCTCGGCCAACAGCGCTTTCGCGTTCTCGATGTGGTGCGTGAAACCCCATATCGCACCGCAATGGTGAGCTGGATCGAGGATGAGCCGGTGGAAGACACCGAACCCCTCAACGCCCTTGCCCAGTCCGTTGATCAAGCGCTGCGAGATGTCGTGGAACTGACTGGGAAGCTCACCGGTTCAGCCGCCTCCCTACCGGATGATCTGCCGGACCTCCCTCGAGAACTCTCCTTTTGGATCGGAGCACACCTGGGTGGCCCCGTCGCTGAACAACAGCAAGAACTCCTTGAGCTCACCGACACCCACGAACGTCTGACACAGGAATTCGCAATGTTGGACGAAACACGGCGACAGCTGGCTGCACGAACCGTGCTGCGCGACACCCTGGCCAACGTCGACTGATGACTTCTTCTGCTGTTCTCGGGCTGGTGATCGGCCTGCCCGTTGCAGCTGTTGCTGCAATCGTGATTTGGTCAAAGCGCAACCGCGCTTACCACTCCAGTGAGAGTGTTGCGGCCGCCTATGACGCCTGGACGGAAGACCGCCTGCTGGAAAACCTGTGGGGTGAGCATGTCCATCTAGGGCACTACGGCGACCCTCCACGAAGAAGAGACTTTCGTGATGCGAAGGCTGACTTTGTACATGCCCTCGTGCATTGGAGCGGCCTTGATCAATTGCCAGCCGGTTCCAAAGTGCTGGATGTGGGCTGCGGCATCGGCGGCAGCGCCAGAATCTTGGCCCAGGATTACGGCCTGGATGTTGTTGGTATCAGCATCAGCCCTGCCCAAGTCGCCAGAGCCACCGCTCTCACCCCTGATGGGCTGAACTGCCGGTTCGCCGTCATGGATGCCCTTGATCTCCAGCTATCCGATCAGAGTTTTGATGGCGTCTGGAGCGTGGAAGCGGGCCCGCACATGCCCAACAAACAGAAGTATGCCGACGAGCTGTTACGCGTTCTGAAGCCCGGCGGGACACTGGCTGTCGCCGACTGGAACCGCCGTGATCCCAGTGATGGGGAGATGAATCGCCAGGAGCGCTGGGTGATGCACCAGTTGCTGACCCAATGGGCGCATCCAGAGTTTTCCAGCATCAAAGGATTCCACCGCAACCTCGAAGTCAGTGCCTTTCAGCGAGGTCCCATCGAAGTGGATGACTGGACACGGGCCACCCTGCCCTCATGGATCGACTCCATCGTTGAAGGTGTGCGGCGTCCTGGTGCAGTCTTAAGCCTTGGTCCCGCGGCCGTGCTGCAGGGTTTGAGAGAGACTCCGACCTTGCTGCTGATGCACTGGGCCTTCGCCACGGGCCTGATGCAGTTCGGGGTCTTCCGCACCAGCTCACGCGCCCGCTAACGGATGGATCGCCTGCCATCGGCTCCCTCCAGTGCGTCGCTTCAACCAGCCCCCCTCTG
Organism: Synechococcus sp. HW_metabat.54; assembly: GCA_018623675.1. Lineage (GTDB taxonomy): Bacteria > Cyanobacteriota > Cyanobacteriia > PCC-6307 > Cyanobiaceae > Synechococcus_C. Next base: position 2,659 of record JAAZVJ010000037.1, read on the forward strand.
CGACACCGGCAGCGGAGAGCTCAACTTCACTTGGGAGACCTATCACCGTCTGATCGAACACCTCGCCCTGCAGGTGCACCACGGGGCAAGTCGCTTTGATCAGATCGTGGCCCTCTCCCGTGGTGGTCTCCGGATTGGGGACGCGCTTTCCCGCTTGTTTCACAAACCTCTCGTCGTGATGGCGGCCAGCAGCTATGGCGGCGACGATGCACGATCCCAAGGCGAGCTCACGCTCGGCTCACAACTGGCCCACACCTGCCCCAGCCTCGGACCCAGGCTGCTGTTGGTCGACGACCTGGCCGACAGCGGAGCCACCCTGCTGGCTTCACGCCATTGGCTGAAAGAGAACCTCGAAGTGGATGCGGTTGCAACCGCCGTGTTGTGGCTGAAAGCCAGCAGCACAATCCAACCCGACTATTGGGCCATGGAACTGCCCAACAACCCTTGGATCTTGCAACCATTTGAACAATGGGAGACGCTCCCATTGGAGCAGCTGCATCCAATGAGCCAGGCCTAAGCGTCTGTTAGTTCACTGCTGGGGTAAGCACCAAATTGGGCGAGATGCTCACAGAGAGGTTCCAAGCGCTCAGTGAGCTGCTGAAGCAGAGCGCCCCGAGCATCAGGCAGTTCCACATCAAGGAAAAACACGTACTCACCGAGCTCACGCTTGGAAGGTCGCGATTCGATTCGGCTCATGTTCAAACCCAAGTCCGCCACAGCGGCAAGGGCCTCGAGCAGAGCCCCGGGTGCGTTGCGATGGAGAGAGAAGGCCAAGCTGGCCACATCCCCCTGCTGGCGGCGTTCTCCACGCTGGAGAAACAGAAAGCGAGTGCAGTTACCAGCAGCATCATTAATGGGATAGGCCAAGGCTGTGAGTTCACCCTCCTGATGCAGCGAAGGGCTGGCAATGGCTGCTCGGAAACGACTGCCCTTCACCATCCGGGCAGCCTCCGCTGTGGATGTGGTGGCCAGCTGCAGAGCATTAGGCACATGACGGGCCAACCATCCACTGCATTGCGCTAAAGCCTGGGGATGGGAAAGCACTTCGGAGATCTCATCGAGCTTGCCGCTGCTGAGCAGGGCATGACGGATCGGGAGCACCAGAGCACGGCGAATGCAGAGTTGCGGATTCGACCAAAGCGCATCAAGGCTGGCAGTCACGCCACCTTCCACAGAATTCTCCACGGGAACAACCGCAGCATCACAGCGACCATCAGCAACGTGCTCCACGACCGAGCGCAAACCCACGCAAGCCACCAAGCGGGCTTGGTCATGGCCCTCCAGATCCAGCAATGCCCGGGCCGCACGCTCTCCGTAGGTGCCCTCAGGGCCAAGGAATGCCACAGAGATCGGCATCGGTAGGCGCACACACACTCGATAGGATCATGCCGCGTCAGCCCACACCCATGCCCCTGGCCTTCAGCGCCAGTCAACAACTGGATCTGCCGGTTCAATCGCAGATCGACCAACTTCCGGCCTACCTGCGGGAAGAAGATCGGGTGGTGAAAGCCCTCCTTGATCCCAACCAACTCGAACGCATCGAGGCAGGGCGGTACCGCTACACGGTGACCACCATTCAGGTATTTCAGCTGCAGGTCAAACCGGTGGTGTCGCTCACCGTCCAGCAGGACGGTCAAACGCTGATCATGCGTGCGGTTGATGCCCAACTCGAGGGGCTTGGTGTTGTTGACGATTTTGAACTCAGCCTTGAGTCAGTGCTGGAGGCCAGCAGTACGGGCCTGAAGGGACTTGCCACGCTTGGAGTACGGGTCAGCCAGCCTCCTCTCCTCAAGTTGATCCCCCGCAAAGTGCTGGAGAGCACAGGCGAATCGATCCTCAATGGAATCCTGCTCACCATCAAAGGCCGGGTCGGGAGACAACTGGTGGATGATTTCCAAACTTGGTGCAACACCCAAAAGGCTGACTGAGCTCAGGTGTTGCTGGGCAACACCTTCTTTAAAAACGAGCGACGGTGCAGAGCCGTAGGCCCCAAAGACAGCAGAGCCTTGCGATGGACAGCGGTGCCGTAGCCGGCATGGCGCTCAAGTCCGTAATTGGGGAACTGAACCGCCAAACGCCGGATCAAGGCATCACGGGCTTCTTTTGCCAGAACACTGGCAGCGGCGATGGCCGCACTGCTGCTGTCGCCTCGAACAATGGTTTGCTGCGGATGGGGCCAGAGACGCAACGGCAACACACCATCCACCAGCACCAACTCCGGCCTACCCGGTAAACGCTGCAAAGCACGAAGCATGGCTAATTCAGTTGCACGACGGATGCCGAAGCGATCGATCTCGAGAGCCGATGCCTGGCCAAGCCCCCAAGCATCCACAGCTTCCTCGATGAGCGGCACAAGACGGGCACGCCGCCGTGCCGTTAGGGCTTTGCTATCGGTCAGCCCCTCCGATCGCAGCACAACAGCTGCAGGCTCAGAGACCACCACCGCTCCGGCAAAGACGGGCCCAAACCAACAGCCTCGGCCCACCTCATCGACGCCTGCTTCCAAGGCCTGCATCAAGGTTGGCGTGTCAGTCAGCAACAGCAGCAGAGGAACGGCGGCGACGACGACGCGGTTCTTGATCGCTGCTTTCCGGCTCCGTTTGCGCAGGCTGGTCGACAGCAGCCGGGGCAGCTGATGCGGCAACAGGTTCAGATGCCGGCGTAATCGTGACCGTGGGCTCTTCAAACCCGGTCAGGGTGGCTTCCAGGGGCGTGATCTCCACCAGCAAAGGCGTGGAATCGGTATTGGACGCGGGGGAAGGTTTGCTGCCTTGATCCGCAGAGGCACCCGACCGTGCCGCACCTCGACCACCGCCGCGGCCGCCACGGCGGCGGCGGCGGCCGGAACTGGCGGCAAGCTGTTGACGAGCCTGCTCAAGCACCTCCTCTTCGTTCTCGCCTGGGCGAACAACCCTCACCATCAGGTTGTCGGCTTCCGGTGGGTTCTCAAGAAGCAAGGCGGGGCTCAAACCAAGCCAACCAAAGACCTGCTCTTGCTCGTCACTCATGGGCACCGCCACGAGTTCCGGTTCTGGGCGACGGTTGGACGGTTCTGTGGCAGCTTCAGCCGAGGTTCCAGGCTGCGGTTGCGTTACCCCATCGCCAGCACTGACGGGCTGATCGCCGGTTTCCTCCAAGACGACGGAGCCCGCAGCACCGGCCCGGCCACGGCCACCACGGCGACGACGGCCACCACTCTCTCCGGGTGTCGCCGCCTCGGCACGCGCTGAAGCGGCGGACCGCACCAGGCCAGTGGCGGTTGACAAAGGCTGCAGCAGATCTTTCCCAGGCAGCACCGCCACATGGCCTAAACCACCACAGCTGGGGCAAGCCCGCCCGAACAGCTCATAGATGTTCTGACCCTGGCGCTTACGAGTGAGTTCCACCAAACCCAACTCCGAGAGTTGGGCAATCTGCGGACGGGCAGCATCGTCACGGATCGCCGCTGTGAAGTGCTCCAGCAATTGGAGCTGATCACGACGAGAGTCCATGTCGATGAAGTCGACAATGATCACCCCACCGATATTGCGCAACTTCAACTGACGCGCGATCTCCACCGCCGCTTCACAGTTGGTCCATAACACCGTTTCCCGGGCATTCGCCGATCGAGTGAACGATCCGGAGTTCACATCGATCACTGTGAGCGCTTCCGTGGGCTCGATGATCACGTAGCCACCGGAAGGCAAATCAACTCGGGGCTTGAGAGCATCCCGAATTGCCGCGTTCACTTTGTAGTGCTCAAGAATCTCCGTGGATTCGTGATGCGCTTCAACGAGAATGTTGTTCTCATCCTGACCGAGAAAATCGCGGACCCGATCAACGGCACCAGGGTCATCGAGCACAACCCGCGCCAACTCCGGACCGGCGTGATCCCGCAGAATGCGATGAATGAAGTCTTCATCACGGTTCAGCAACACAGGAGGCACTGCAGCCTCGGCAGCTTTCTGAATCGCTTCCCACTGGCGCAGCAACGCCTCAAGGTCATCGATCAGCAACTCTTCGCTGATGCCTTCGGCTTCAGTACGGATCAGCAGTCCGGCCCCAGGAGGCTTCACTAACACCCCGAGAGCCCGCAGGCGATTGCGTTCGCCCTCGGCGGAAATACGCCTTGAAATGTTTACGCCCTGGCCACTGGGCTGCAGCACCAGATAACGACCAGGAAGCGCCAAATTGCCAGTGAGACGGGGTCCCTTCGTGCCGGTGGGCTCCTTCATCACCTGAACCAACACCTTCTGGCGAGGTTCAAGAAGCTCAGTAATCCCAGCCGCCCCTTTCTTTAAACGGAGAGGCCCAAGATCAGTGACATGGATGAAGCCATTTTTTTCGCTCTCACCGATATTGACGAATGCAGCATCAATTCCTGGCAGCACGTTTTCAACGGTGCCGAGATAAACGTCGCCGATCTGGTAGCGACCCTGGGCAACGATCAACTCATCAACCCGTTCATCAGAGAGCACCGCGGCGATCCGCAGCTGCTCGGCGATGACTATTTGCTGGGGCATGGAAACAATTGGGAAACGCCCGCAAGGACGCGATTCCGGTCGTCAGACACAGAGCCTGAGGATCGGGTGAAGAAGATTGAGGCCGAAGCCGTGGAAGAGGTCGGAGCAAAAACTCCTTTGATTGGCGCTCGGTTACAACACTTTCGGCGTTGAAGAACCGGCTGCGATAGGCCCTACGTTCCTCAGGATCTGGGAATGGAAAGACCGAGACGCGGTAATGGCGCTAGCGCCCAAAACCTTTTGTCCTGAAGTCAACCTAGCACTGGGCTTTGCGACTCCTGCAGCAGCAAGGCAGTGCGTTGCACCTGATCGACCTCTAGGGGTCCACCAAGGTGTTCCTGAAGCCAGTGTTGAATCTGTGCAGGCTTGATACTGCGGCCCATTTCATCGATGGAGGCATGCAGATGAACCGTGATCCCGGCTGTTCCGGAGCTCGCCTCTAACGACAACAGAGATGAACGGCAGTCCCGCTCCCGTGGCCGTCCTTTCTTATCGGTGTCATGCCAGATGAGCTGATCCTTCTCCACCAGGGCTTGGCACGCCTGCTCCAACACCTCAAGACATGACTGGGGTGCTGCCGAAGTGGAGTGCGCCAGAGACACACGAAAGTTCCACCTGGCGGACGCCAAACGCTGCGACAAACTCGGCTCCGAGACCGGCACCAGCTTGGCTGAAATCAAACGAAACTCCTGCGGGAGGGTCTCCTGCCAGACCTTCAGTATCAACTCTGGGTCAACCATCTCGAGGAACTCAAGGTCCATCCATTCGCCGTGGGCTTCCACACCAAGAGGCAATGCAAGGGCCAACTGCAGACGAGGCAGTGGATGGAAGCCGCCGGTGAAACTCACCGGTAACCCCGAGCGCCGCAAGGCCCGCTCCAACATCC
>JAAZVJ010000038.1 GCA_018623675.1 Synechococcus sp. HW_metabat.54
ATGCCTGGCGCACTGCTGTAGCCGCAGCCGTGGCCTATGGCTTGGCGGAGCTGATCGGCATTCCTGAGTCCTACTGGGCAGCGATCTCAGCGATCATCGTGATGCAGTCATCGTTGGGAGCGGCCTGGTCGACATCGAAGCAACGCCTGTTGGGCACCTTGCTTGGCGTTTTGATCGGTGCGTGTCTCGTGAGTGTGACCGGAGTTCCCAATGCCTTGCTCTACGGGCTGGTGATGGTTCTGCTCGGGTGGCTGTGTGCGCTCTTGCGACTCGAGCTTCTCGGTTATCGCTTTGCCGGGGTGACGTTCACGATCGTGGTGTTGGTGGCTGATCCGCAACAGGTGTGGTGGCTCGGTCTTTATCGCTTTGTGGAGGTGTCGTTGGGGATCGCCACAAGTCTGCTCGTGACGGCTGTGAGTTCCAGGCCCAAGGCCAAGCCTTGAGGGGTGCCGGGGAATGCTTCTGGCTGAGCATTCGACAGGCAATGCAGGTGCAGAACTCGTTAAGGAACAACCCTGGACGCTGGGCAGAACGGCGGGTGTTGACTCTCCTGAGGCAAAACGGTTGGCAGTGCTTGGCCGAACGATGGTGTTGCCGCTACGGAGAGATTGACCTGCTCATGCTCAAAGGGGTCGGGCCGGCACGACGGGTGCTGGTCGTTGAGGTGAAAGCCAGGCAGCGTTGCGGTCCTGATGGATGGGGAGTGGCAGCCATGAACAGGCAGAAACGCCGCCGTTTAGCCCGGGCGATTGCCTGCTGGCTCAGTACTTCGCCTGTTTTTGCACCCTGCGTCCTCAACGTGGTGCTCGCCTTGGTTCCACTGCCTCCAAGCGCTGGCAATGTGCGTTGGATCCCCATCCTGGATTTGCCTGTCGAGCCTTAGGGGCCCGTTGCAGAACCGGCGATCGATCAAGGTGGAGGAATGAGCTTTTCCGGTCACACCGCCCGCAAACGCTTCGGGCAGCACTGGTTGCGAGATGAGCGGGTGCTTGAACACATCCTGTCGGCCTCTGCGCTTCAGACGGGTGATCGGGTTCTGGAAGTGGGCCCAGGTCGAGGGGCTCTCACCGAGAGGTTGTTGCGTTCCTCGGCCGATGCGGTCCACGCCGTGGAACTGGATCGTGATCTGGTAGCGGGGTTGCGGGAGCGTTTTGGTGCAGACCCTCGATTTTCTCTTCGGGAGGGAGATGTTCTCAACGTTCCGTTGACCCTTCCCGATGAAGGGTTGGCGACCAAGGTGGTCGCCAACATCCCTTACAACATCACTGGCCCCTTGCTGGAACGGCTGATCGGACGCCTCGATCGGCCCGTGGATCCTCCTTATCAGCGCCTGGTGCTTCTGGTGCAGAAGGAAGTCGCCGAACGGATACGGGTTCGTCCAGGTCACAGCAGCTTCAGCGCATTGAGTGTGCGCATGCAGCTCCTCGCAAAGTGCAGCACCGTTTGCCCGGTACCTCCGCGTTGCTTTCAGCCACCCCCAAAAGTGCAGTCGGAAGTGATTTGCATCGACCCATTGCCTCCGCATCAGCGACCGGAGCCAGCTTTGGCAAAACGCGTGGAAAGTCTCCTGAAGCAGGCTTTTCTGGCGCGTCGCAAGATGCTGCGCAACACCCTGGCGGGCGTTTGTGCCCCTGAGCAATTGCAGGTGTTGGCGGCTGAGGCCGGCATTGATCTTCAGCAACGGCCCCAGGAAGTGGCGCCCTCAGCGTGGGTTGAACTGGCGAGGGGCTTGAATCAGGCCGACTCCGCCGCTTGATCGGATGACGGCCACGGTTCGCGTTCTTGCCCCAGCAAAAATCAACTTGCATTTAGAGGTGCTGGGCATCAGGGCCGACGGCTTTCATGAGCTGGCCATGGTCATGCAGAGCATTGATCTGGCTGACGAGCTGATCTGTGACAACACCGCCGATGGTCAGATCCAACTCAGCTGTGATGTGGAAGGTCTGAGTACGGGTGACGACAACCTGATCAGCCGTGCGGCTTTATTGCTGCGCAGTCGCTCAGGCTTCAACGAGCTGGGCGCATCCATCCATCTCAAAAAACGCATCCCCATCGGTGCCGGTCTGGCTGGTGGATCCAGCGACGGTGCGGCAGCACTGGTGGCTTTGAACACGCTCTGGGGACTCGGCCATAGCACTCAATCCCTCGAAGCGATGGCGGCAGACCTGGGTTCAGACATGCCGTTTTGCGTTTCTGGAGGGACGCAACTCTGTTTTGGCCGCGGCGAGCGATTGGAAGCATGCCCCTCCCCCGCCAGTGCCATGGGCGTTGTGCTGGTCAAGGACCCGACGGTGAGTGTCTCGACCCCTTGGGCGTACGGCGAATGCCGACGCCAGCTCGGTCAGGATTATCTCGTGGGTGAAGAGGCTTTTGAGCAGCGCCGGCAGGCCTTGCGAACGGCACCTTGGATCAATCCTCTGCAACCTGATTCGCCACCGCCTCTTCAAAACGACTTGCAAACGGTGGTCGCTCCGCAGACGCCCTCTGTGCGCCAGGCCCTTGGCCTTTTGGAACAACTGCCAGGTCAGTTGCGAGTGGCCATGAGTGGTTCCGGCCCAAGCTGTTTTGCCCTATTTGCTGATCGTGCAGCGGCTGATGAAGCCCTGGCGGCCCATCGCAGTGCCTTTGTTGCAGCGGGCTTGGAAGCTTGGAGTTGTTCGTTCGAGGGTGGGGGCGTCAAGCTGGCGCCATGAGTGATCAAGACACCACGTCGAAGGGGTTCGCTGACCCAGCAGCTGCAGACAGTCAGTCAACCCCCAAAAAGGACGCCCAAACTGCTGTGTCGAAGCCACGTAAGGGCCCCATCAGTTTTCTTTCTGGCTCGGCAACGAGCCTGGTTCTGGCCTGGTTGAGCTTGGGACTGAGCAAGCGAATGGTTGTTTATTTCGCAGCTCATCCGCCTCACTTCAGCTCGTCAATCGCCCAGAGCATTGCCACAGCCTTGAAAACGCTGATGACAGGCATGTGTTTTCTCGCCACCTTCAGCTTCGCGTTTATCGGACTCGGGCTGTTCCTTGTGTTTCTTCGCAGTCTTTTCACAGGCGAGCAGCCAGATGCTGCCTAGGGTTTTGCCATAGACCATTGGGCACGGCCGACGCCTCTTTACGCATGACTCCCCACGACCTGGGCCTGCTTGTGCTCCTGCTTTCGCCGGGGTTGCTGCTGTCAGTTCTGCTGCTCACAACATTCGCAGCTGGGGGCTGAATCAGCACAGGCTGAGATAACTTGGCGGCTGACGCCGGCATCGCCGGGATATCAACAACGCCGTGGCAGGGACGCTTCTCTTCAATGCACTCCGTGAAGCCATCGACGAGGAGATGGCCCGGGATGCCCATGTTTGTGTGATGGGTGAGGACGTCGGCCATTACGGCGGCTCCTACAAGGTCACCAAAGATCTCTACGAGAAATACGGCGAATTGCGGGTTCTAGACACCCCAATTGCCGAAAACAGCTTCACCGGCATGGCTGTTGGTGCTGCGATGACGGGCCTTCGCCCGATCGTTGAGGGCATGAACATGGGCTTCCTGTTGCTGGCCTTCAACCAGATCTCCAACAACATGGGGATGCTGCGCTACACCAGCGGCGGCAACTACACCATTCCCACCGTGGTGCGCGGTCCTGGCGGTGTGGGCCGTCAGCTTGGCGCCGAGCACAGCCAGCGGCTCGAGGCCTACTTCCATGCGGTGCCTGGTATCAAGATCGTGGCCTGCAGCACGCCCACGAATGCAAAAGGTCTGATGAAGGCCGCCATTCGTGACAACAATCCCGTGCTCTTTTTCGAGCATGTGTTGCTCTACAACCTGAGTGAAGAGCTGCCGGAGGGTGAGTACACCTGTGCTCTGGATCAGGCTGACTTGGTCAAAGAGGGCACAGACGTCACGATCCTCACCTATTCGCGCATGCGTCATCACTGCCTCAAAGCAGTGGAGCAGCTTGAAGCTGATGGCATCAATGCCGAGCTGATCGATTTGATCAGCCTCAAGCCTTTCGATATGGAAACGATCGCCCGTTCCATTCGAAAGACCCACAAGGTGATCGTTGTGGAGGAATGCATGAAGACGGGTGGCATCGGTGCTGAACTGATCGCTTTGATCACAGAGCAGTGCTTCGATGACCTCGACGCCCGCCCTGTGCGCCTTTCCAGTCAGGACATTCCGACGCCTTACAACGGCAATCTCGAGAACTTGACGATCATTCAGCCGCACCAGATCGTGGAAGCCGCCCAGCAGATCGTGCGCGAGGGGCTCTGATCGGATGGCACGACAGCAGGGTTGGTTTGCCCTCATCCTCGCTCTGGCAATCACAGCTGCGTTGTGGTTATTTGCCATTTCTCCTGGCATCGACCTAGGCCTCGATCTCAGAGGTGGAAGCCAGCTGCTGCTTCAGGTGGAGCCAGCTGGTGAGATCACTCGGGTGACGTCCACAGAGCTGGAAGCGGTGAAAAGTGTTTTGGACCGGCGGGTCAACAGTTTGGGCGTTGCGGAATCAACGCTTCAAACCGTTGGAGACAATCAGCTGGTTCTCGAGTTGCCAGGCGAAACTGATCCATCCAGAGCAGCAGAAAAGCTGGGCAAAACCGCTCTGCTGGAATTCAAGGTTCAGAAGCCTGGAAATGAGGAAGAGATGCGTGGCCTGCAACGGCTGCGCACGCAAGTGAAAGCGATCCTGGCGTCGAAGGAAGCCGACGGCGATTCCGACGCGAACAATCTCGATGCCGAATCATTGGCCAAGGCTCAGAAAGCGCTCGGTCTTGAGGGCGCTGTGGGTACAGAGACAGAACAGCTTGAACAGCTGCTCGAAAAGGCTGATCGCCAATTCATGGCTGGTTTTGCCGACTCTGAGCTGAACGGCAAACTCCTTTCCCGAGCGGGTACCCGCGCACCCAGTCAGGAAAACCCAAGTTGGGCAGTCACCCTCAGTTTCAATTCTGAAGGGGCTCAGAAGTTTGCTGATCTCACCAAATCGATCGCAGGAACAGAGCGCCTGCTCGGCATCTTTCTGGATGGCACTCCTATTAGTGAGGCGAGCGTTGGCTCCCAATTTGAGTTGGCCGGCATCACGGGGGGTAATGCTGAAATCACCGGGCGTTTTTCAGCTGAGCAGGCCACAGATCTCGCTGAACTGATTAACGGAGGAGCTCTTCCCTTGCCTGTGGAGATTCTTCAGGTTCGCACCATCGGACCAAGCCTCGGTGCTGAAAACGTGCAACGCAGCTTGGTGGCAGCCCTCTCTGGATTGGCGCTGGTGGCTGTGTTCATGGTGCTGATTTATCGCCTTGCCGGTGTGGTTGCCGTGGTGGCTCTGGGTCTGTACGCCCTCTTTAACCTGTCGCTCTATGCCTTGATTGGCGTGACGCTTACCTTGCCCGGCATTGCTGGTTTCATCCTCAGTATCGGCATGGCCGTTGATGCCAACGTGCTGATTTTTGAGCGCATCAAGGATGAATTGCGTCGTGGCAACACCTTGGTGAGATCGATTGAAACGGCTTTTTCACAGGCTTTTTCCTCGATCATTGATGGCCACCTCACAACCCTGATCAGCTGCGTTGCCCTCTTTACCCTCGGCACAGGTTTGGTGAAAGGGTTTGCAGCCACGCTCGGTATTGGTGTGGTTCTCAGCTTGTTCACAGCCCTCACCTGCACCCGCACGTTGCTCAGGTTCCTGATGGGCTACCAAGGGCTGCGCCGTCCGACCAATTTCCTGCCCCAGCGGCAGCTTCCAACCCAATCCGCCTGAGCATCGCGTCATGATCGCCCTCAATCTCAGCCGATCCCGTCGCCGCGTTTGGTGGATCTCTTGTCTGTTGATCGTTTTCAGTGTCGCGGGCCTGGCGATCAGCTGGAGCAATCCCCTGATCAAGGCTCCGTTACGCCCAGGTCTTGATTTCACGGGTGGGACCCAGATCCAGCTTGAGCGCAGCTGCGAAGAAGGCTGTTCCCCGTTGGAATCCAACCAGGTTCAATCGGCCCTCCAAGCGCTCACGCTCCCTGTGGAGGAAGGCTCTTCCACTGTTCCCAGCCTCGAGTCAGCGCAGGTGCAGATTCTGGATGGTGGCCAATCCTTGGCGCTGCGCATGCCGGCCCTTTCCGCTGCGCAAAGCCAGGCTGTCATTGCTGCGGTCACACCTGTTGCTGGCCCGTTTGTGACCAACGGCCAATCGGTCGACACCATCGGCCCCAGTCTTGGCAGTCAGCTGTTGGTGAGCAGCCTGATTTCATTGCTTGTTGCCTTCGCTGGCATCGCTCTTTATGTCACCGTTCGCTACGACGGTCGATACGCCGTACTCGCCCTACTGGCCCTTGCCCACGATGTGGTGATCGTGTGTGGGGTGTTTGCCTGGCTTGGGCTTTGGATTGGTCTAGAAGTCAACAGCCTGTTCGCTGTGGCTCTCCTCACCATTGCCGGATACTCCGTGAATGACACCGTTGTGGTGTTTGACCGAATCCGAGAACGACAGCGAGAAGACGGAGATCGTCCGATTACAGAGCAGGTTGACCGTGCGGTTTCAGCCACCTTGACCCGAACCATCTACACCAGTGGAACCACCCTTTTGCCATTGGTTGCCTTGATTGTGTTCGGCGGATCCACGCTGTTTTGGTTCGCCGTGGCCTTGGCTCTTGGGGTGATCGTGGGGAGTTGGTCAAGTATTGCCTTGGCGCCATCGCTGTTAACGGTCTGGTCGGCTCGCTCCCGTACTGCATCAGGTGGCTGATCCTTTGCGATCTGATCGCCATCGAGGCGATCGCTGGTTCCCAGGGCTGCTTCTTCTGTTGGCTCTTCTTGATCTCCGTGATGAACTCCTGCTTTTGGGAGATCACATCACGCTCACGAGCCTGGGGTATGCCATTCGTCATCACCTCCTTGCTGTCACGGTCTTGCTGGCGATGCCCTCTCTGTGGCGTCGTTACGGTCCGAGCCATCACCGCTGATTTTTAACTGGTCACCGCTGAGGACCGGTTCCCTCAGCTCTCACCACAGTCTCGTTAATATTTCTTCACGTGCTTTACGGGATTGATGCCCTCGGTGATTGGGTCGATTGTTTACGCATCCATTCTCGTTGTTCTGCTGATTCAGGCTCTTCGCTTGATGCGGTTGGGGGCGCAGTCGTTATCTGCAAAACAGGCCTCACCAGCTGACCGAACCGGGATCCAGACCATTCATCCGGAACTTTTGGATGAGCAAGGCAATCTCACGAGTGAAGACCTCTGGGCTGTTCGTTTCACGGATCCTGCAGGCACTGCAACACCAGAGGTTCAACAGTGACGATCGATAACCGCTGCAGAGAACAGCGTCAGGTTGCGGAGCAGTTGTTCATGGATTTCAAAAGCACCAAGCCAGGATCCAAGGAGCAACTCCGCTCGTTGATGACGCTCAGCTTTCTGATCGGGATGTGGAGCGACTTTTTTCAGCGCGAAGAACGCCGTATGAACGCTGTCACAGCCCTGCGTGCAGGCATCGAGTTCAGCTGACCCTCTTTGATTAGGTCCAGCGATCCATGATTTGACGTACCACGACCTGCTCCATGGCCACCTGGAGTACCACCACCAGGGGCAAGGCGAGAAGAACCCCTGGGAGACCGAGCAATGCTCCAAGACTGAGTTGAGCCATCAAGGCGACCGTGGGTAACAGGTTGACCGTTCGGCGCAGCAGGATCGGGGTAAGTAGGAAGGCTTCAAGGTTCTGCAGCCCTAAACGCAGGACCAACACCTGCACCATCAAGGTCGGAGAGACCAGCAGGGCCATGGACAGGGGAAGCAGGGTCGCCGCCGTGGGCCCAATGGTGGGCACAAAGGTGAGCAGGCCGCAAACCAGGGCACTTAAAAGAGCCAGTGGCGCCTTGAGCAGGGCCAGGCCAAGCCAAGTGAGCAAAAACACGGTGGTGGCCGATAGCGTCATGCCCGCCAGCCAGCCCCCCAGGGCCATCCTGCATTGGTCAAGCAGGCGTTTCATGGTCGACCTGGCCGGTCGTGGTGTGGCGGCAATCAG
>JAAZVJ010000039.1 GCA_018623675.1 Synechococcus sp. HW_metabat.54
ATCCGCGTCAACGTTCTCGGCCATGGTGAGAGCCGGTGACGGAGATGGTCCATCCGGCAGGAGATGGGGCTCCTGCAACTCATCCACACGGCCCTCGGGATGGAGTTGGTAGTGCCCCCCCACCTGCCCACGCCGAGGCAGGGTCTGCACAATCCAAAACGGGCCTTCAACAGGGGCCAGAGATGCGGACTGCGCTAGACGGGGGGCCATCAAGGCAAAACTGCTCCATCCATCCAGCGGACAGCCCAATTGCTGCGCCAGGGTGCGGGCCATCACCACGGTGAGACGGGTCCCGGTAAAGCCACCAGGCCCTTTGGCCACCGCCAGCCGCACGATGCTGGGCCAGTGATCAGCAGGCAGGAGCTCCTGCACCACGCCAAGAAGACCATTGGTGAGCTCCCGACCCGCTGGCCTGGTCAGCACCCGACGACTGGTTTCTGGCGCATCCAGATCCAGTGCAGCCACCCCAAGTGTGGGAGTGGAGCTATGCAAAGCCAATAACCAACGACTCATCGGGGTACCTCCACACCAGGACACAGACGCTGCCAATGACCAGGGTCTGAATCAAAGCTGGCGCAGCTGCGCACATCCCATTCGATACCTGCCTGACCGCCTGGTAGATCGATCACACTGATATGGATCTTGGGCTGGTGAGGCTCCCAATCAGGAGCAGGGTTGAGATGGGGAACACCGTGTTGCCGTTCCACCGCGTGATAGGCCTGACAACGATCCACCCAGCGGCAGTCAACGCAGATGCACATCCCTCCTCCCGCCGCTGAGGGTTCCATTCTGGAGGGAAAACCGACGGATTTGGTCCATCGGTTGCTGAAGGAATTAGCCCCCGAACACTGGCCCGTGCCCATGGAGGCTCTCCCCCCAGGGAGCGCCCTTGTGGGAGGGGCCGTGCGGGATGGTCTGCTGCAGCGGCTCGGCCCCACCCCTGATCTGGATCTGGTGGTTCCAGCGGACGCCCTGCTCCCCACCCGTCAACTCGCCAAAACCTATGGGGGAGCCTGCGTTGTTCTGGATGAAGAACGCGACATGGCCCGCTTGGTGGTGAAGGGTTGGACCATTGACCTCGCCCGGCGCGAAGGCACCAGCCTCAATGCCGACCTTCAGCGGCGCGATTACCGACTCAACGCGATCGCCCTGGAACTGGGACCCCTCCCCCGTTTGGTTGATCCCACCGATGGCCTCAATGACCTCAAAACGGCCGTTGTCACGGCTGTCAGTGAGCAAAATTTGATCGACGACCCCCTGCGGCTACTGCGGGGGATTCGAATTGCAGCAGAACTCAACTTCGCCATTGCAGAGGACACCTGGCTGCTGCTGGAACGCCACCACCAGCGCCTTGGCCAGGCAGCGCCCGAGCGGATCCAGGCCGAACTCATGAAGTTGGTGCAAGCGTCCGGAGCCGATCAAGGCATCCAACAACTGAAGGCCTGCCAGCTGCTGAAGCCCTGGGCCACAGACCGTGACGACGAAGGGAAGGCAACCGTTCCATTGGCCCTCAGCAACCAAGCAGCCCAGCTCAGCAGCGATGAGAGGGCAGAGGCCTTGCCATTGCACCGCCTCACTGGATTAATCAGCGATCAGGGGCTTAAAGCCCTTCGCTTCAGCAAGCGCCAGATCCAACGCTGCAGCCGCCTGCGCCACTGGCAACAACAAGACGATGGTCAAGGCTTCACCGACCTTGAGCCGCAACAACGGCTACGCCTGCACGCCGAGTTGGGCAACGATCTGCCCGCCCTGAGCCTGCAACTGCCTGAACCTGTTCAAAAGCAATGGCTCCGGCGCTGGCGCGACCCCAGCGATCCCTTGTTCCATCCAGAGCCTCCGATCGACGGCAGCACCCTGCAGGCAGAACTGGCCATCCCCCCTGGACCGCAGTTAGGGCAACTGCTGAAGCACCTGACCCTGGAGCGGGCTTTTGGCCGCCTGAAGGATCGTCAAACCACCCTCCAAGTGGCCCAAGAGTGGTGGATGGTGCATGGACCCACGCAGGATCCACCGGCCGGCAAAGACCCATTGGCGCCACCACGCTGTGATTAACTGCCCTTGCAGTGTCGACATCGATCGAACTGACCGGATCTTCGTTCCTTCCCCCCTTTCCATGAGCGTTCGCCTTTACGTCGGCAACCTGCCGCAGACTTTTGATTCCAAGGAGCTTGAGAGCCAGCTCTCCAGCATTGGGGAAGGAATCCGCTTCAAAGCCGTTCTCGACCGTGAAACCGGTGCTTGCCGGGGCTTTGGCTTCGCCAACGTGAACGACGAGAAAGTTGCCGACGCCGTGATCGAGCAGCTGAACGGCAAAGACTTCGGCGGCAATGCTCTGCGCATCGAGCGCTCCGAGCGTCGTGACAACAACGCCGGCGGTGGTCGCCGTGGCGGCCCTGGTGCCTCCCATGCACCGGGTTCAGCCCGTAAGGCCGTGAACAAAGTGGTGCACAGTGACGCCAAGGCGGAAGAGGCACCCGATCCCCGTTGGGCCGGTGAGCTGTCCAAGCTCAAAGAATTGCTGGCCAACCAAAAAACTGCGGTCTGAGTTCCAGATCCAGCGCTCAAGGCATTCAACCCGGGCTGAGGCCCGGGTTTTTTTGTGCGCCCTCAGCGCGTCTGAGCAATCACGAACGAGCGAGGAAGTTCGAGCATCTTGCCCAAGCGGCCCACGTAGGCACGGTTCTGGAAAACGTCGTAGTCGATTTCCTCGATCACATCGAGGATGCCGCGATAAAGCCGCAAGGAGGTCCAGACAGGCCAGCGGGCATCCGCAGACAGCCAACGAATCCCTGCCTCCGAGCGCGCAAACCAATCACGGGCACGTTCCAGCTGAAAGACCATCAAGGCCCGCCATGCGTCGTTCAGGCGACCGGCCATGAGGTCGTCTTCGCTGTAACCAAAGCGAACGAGATCTTCCTGGGGGAGATAAATCCGACCACGTCCCCTGTCTTCCCCCACATCCCGAAGAATGTTGGTGAGCTGATTGGCAATGCCCAGGGCCACCGCAGCATCAGAGGTGTTAGGCACATGGCTCCAAGGTGCAGTGGTGTAAGCCTGGTCAATCCCCATGACTCCCTCCGTCATCAGACCCACCGTTCCTGCCACCCGATAGCAGTAGAGGCGGAGGTCGTCGAAGGTGGGGTAGCGGGTCCAGGTCAGATCCATCCGCTGCCCCTCAATCATGTCGAGGTAGGGCTGGATCGACTGGGGGAAGCGCTCAAGGGTGTCCACCATCACAGCGTCGAGATCACTCGAAACCTTGCCGTCGAACAAGGCGCGGGTGCTCTCTTCCCAACGATCAAGCCGATCTGCAAGCTCCGCTACAGGGCGAGCCTGGGCCTCAGCACTGTCCATTAACTCGTCGGTGCGACGACACCAGACGTAAATGGCCCAGATGGCCCTGCGCTTCTCAGGGGGAAGCAGCAGGGTGCCTAGATAAAAGGTTTTGGCCCAGGTCGCAGTCTCTTGCCGACAACTTTCGTAGGCAGCGTCGAGCTCGGATGCGGCGAGGGGCATGACTCAGGCCGACACCGGCGAGCTGACAGGGGTCGATGATGCCAGTTGGTCGCGCTTGCGGTCTACAGCTGCGGCGCAGAGCTTGCCGCTCAGCACCGCACCCTCCATGGACGCCAGGTAGCGCTGCATGGTGTAGTCGCCCGCCAGGAAGAAGTTCTTGATCGGCGTGGTTTGGTCAGGACGCAGCTGCTGACAGCCGGGGGTGGTCTTGTAGACCGACAAAGGCGTCTTCACCACCTTGTACTTGCGCAGGGTGGCGGGATTGTCACCACCGAAATGCATGGGGAAGAGCTTCTTCAGTTCACCCATCGTCGCTTCGATGATTTCTTCGTCAGGGCGACCGATCCAATCCTTGGCAGGAGCAAACACCAACTCCAGCATCGACTTGTCTGGGTCTTCGTATTCCCGGCAGGTGATGCTCATGTCGGCATAAACGCTGAGCAGAGGAGAACGGCTGAACAGCAGATGGTCGATGTCGGTGAGTTTGCGGTCAAACCACAGGTGCAGGTTGATCACGGGAACTCCGCGCAAACCATCGAGCTTCTTGAACACCTCCATCTGCTTCCAGGGCTCTGGCAACAGCAGCTTGAAGGGATCGACAGGCAGTGCACTGACGTAGGCATCCGCATGGATCTCACGGGTCTCCTGACCCTTCACCCCTCCGATCAGGAACGAAGCAACACTGCCATCGGGATTGAGCTTGATCTCCCGCAAGGGGCTGTTGAGGTGCACTTCACCACCGCGCGCTTCGATGTGCTCGACAACCGGTTCGCAGAGACGTTCCGGAGGAGCACCGTCCAAGAAAGCCATCTGAGAGCCGTTCTTCTCCTGAAGAAAACGGTTGAGAGCGGTGAGCACCACCGTGGCCGAGATTTCATCAGGGTCGATGAAGTTCAACGCCTTGCTCATGGCGATGAACACTTCATCGTTCACCCGTTCAGGGATGTTGTGGAGACGCAGCCACTCCGTCCATGAGTACTTGTCGCACTCTTCCACGTAGCCCTGGCCGCGAAGCATGGCAGGCACCAGTCCCAGGCCGAAACTGATTTTTTCCGGCCAAGTGAGCATGTCGTTATTGCCCAAAATCGCCGCCACTCCATTCACAGGAGCGGGCAGGTCAGGGAAATCAAAGCGGCTGTAGGTCCCGGGCTCTTCCGGCTGGTTGAAAATCATCGAGTGGCTCTTCCACTGGAGCCGGTCCTCGATGTTCAACTCCTTGAACAGCTGCAGCATGTTGGGGTAAGCCCCAAAAAAGATGTGCAGACCGGTCTCGTACCAGTCGCCGTCTTCGTCTTTCCAGGCCGCCACCTTGCCGCCGAGCACATCGCGTGACTCGAGCACCACCGGAGTGTGACCGGCGTCCGCCAGGTACTTCGCACAGGAGAGTCCTGCCAGACCGGCTCCTGCAATGGCGATGCGCATGGTGGTGTTTAGAAATTGCAACTAACCTTAAAAGCTGTCCGCCCCCGCTTGCTTCCTAAAGTCAGCGGCATTGCCGTTCTGGTCCAAGCACGGACCCATCGCTGCCATGGCCGAGAACCTGCTCAAGTGCACCACCCGTCACGTGCGCCTGTTCACCGCCAAGGTGGAGAACAACAACCTTGTGCCGGATTCAGAGCAGCTCACCCTCGACCTTGATCCCGACAACGAGTTCATCTGGAGCGATGCCTGCATCACCAAGGTGCAGGAGCGCTTCAAGGAGCTGGTGAACAGCGCAGCCGGCCAAGAGCTGAGTGATTACAACCTGCGCCGCATCGGCACCGAACTCGAAGGCAGCATCCGCCAACTTCTTCAAGCCGGTGAACTGAGCTACAACCCGGATTGTCGGGTGCTGAATTACTCCATGGGCCTGCCCCGTTCGCCTGAGCTGTTGTGAGTCGTTCCCCCTACGACCGTCCTCGTTATGACCGGTCCCGAGAGGAACGCTCACGGGGTGGACGTCCCCGCGACGACAGAGGAAGTTTCGACTCAGGGCGCTATGGCCCGGGGGGGCGTACCCCAGGTGGCCAGGGCCCGGGGGGACCTCCCGGAGGGGGCGATGGCCTGAAATTCAACACAGCCACCGCCGCCGTGCTGGCAGGTGTGCTGGTGGTGGGCATTGGTATTGGCAGTGCTGTGACCAGCACCACCCAAGGCGATCAGGGCAACATCGCCAGCAGCCAACAATTGGATATGGCGGTGCCAGACCCTGAGTTCTGCCGCCAATGGGGCGCAAGCGCCTACGTGATGGACGTGGAGATGTACACGACCATGAACCCGGTGAGCAGTTTTGTGACCCAGCCAGCACTGCAGGCCGGCTGCGTGATCAGACGGGAAAACTGGGCCGTCCTGCGCAAAGAGGGGGCCATCACCCCAGCTCAGGAACGGGAATGCAAGCAGCGGATGAATACCTTTGCCTACATCGGCTCAATCCGCGACAAACCCATCGTGCGTTGCGTGTACCAAACCGATATCCGCGAAAACAAATTCATCACCAAAGGCGTCGCAGACGACTCTGTCGGCATCACCCCAGAAGCCGACCAGTTCTGAACCTGAGAGGGTCTGTGAGGGGAGGCCTAGCTGGCCTCCCCTCCAGCTGCTGAGTCGGATGTCACTGGCGCTTGATTGCCGCGCTGCTGACGCAGTGGACTGTCAGGGCTTGCGAACACAGGCAACACATCCCGCCTGAACGCTTCCGAGGCGCGGGAGCAATAACGGGCTGGATGGCTGATCAGCTTGAGCTGACGGCGCACCTGAAGATCCACCACGGCTGGCTTGTGCAGGGTGCCGGCGTTTAACTCCCGCTCAATCGACACCACCGGCAAGAAAGCAGCTCCAAGGCCTGCCTGCACCGCATTCTTGATGGCCTCCAGGGAGTTCAACTCCATTTCGATGCGCAGGCGTTGCACATCAAGGCCGGAACGGGCCAGCAGTTGATCCACCATTTTTCGGGTGGTCGACTGCGAATCCAAACAGACGAAGCCAAGCCGATAGAGGTCGTCTTTGCTCAATTCCATCAAGCGGGCCAAGGGATGCTTGACCGGCAACACAAGCGCCAACTCATCGCTGGCATAGGGCACAACCTGCAGCAGCTCATTGAGTTCCGGCGGAAGCTCCCCGCCGATGATTGCGAGATCGATCTGCCCGTTGGCCACACTCCATCCCGTGCGACGGGTGCTGTGCACGTGCAGCTGCACCGCCACGTCGGGAAACTTCTGGCGAAACAACCCGATCATCCGCGGCATCAGATAAGTGCCTGTGGTCTGACTGGCTCCAACCACCAACGACCCGCCCTTGAGGTTGTGGAGGTCATCCAGAGCCCGGCAGGCCTCGTGGCACTGGCTGAGGATGCGGTCGCAGTAGCCCAGCAACAAGTGGCCAGCTTCTGTGAGCTGGGCCTTTCGCCCCCCACGGTCAAACAGCGATACCTCCAGCTGCTTTTCGAGGTTCTGGATCTGAAGGCTGACAGCGGGCTGTGTCACAAACAGGCTGTCGGCCGCTTTCTTGAAGCTGCCCTCGCTGACGATGGCCCGCAGGATGCGCAGTTGATCCAGGGTGAAGGGCAGATCGGCCATGGGGGCCTGCCCACCCGGGCAGGAAGAACAAGAAAACTGTAAGGGTGCTGGCCACGACCAGGGCACGCCTCGGCGTTGAAGCCCCCCAAGCTTCCAGAATCTGCGCAGAGTTTTGACAGAGATTCGTGGCCGAAGCCCTCAACGGCAGCGTGCACCACACCAGCTTGGTGATGGCCGTACTGCTGGTGCTGTTTGCAGTGATCCACAGCGGTGGAGCAGCTCTACGCACCCGTGCCGAAGCCCGAATCGGTGCCCGCGCCTGGCGTCTTGTGTTTGCGGCCGCCAGCATTCCTTCAGCCGTGGTGGTGATTGGCTATTTCTTGGCTCACCGCTACGACGGCATTCGACTCTGGAATCTGCAGGGGGTTCCTGGAATCGTTCCCCTGATCTGGGTGCTGACTGCCATCAGCTTTCTCTTTCTCTATCCAGCCACCTACAACTTGCTGGAAATCCCCGCCGTCCTGAAACCCCAGGTGAGGATGTATGCCACAGGGATTATTCGCATCAGTCGGCACCCGCAGGCAGTCGGCCAGATCCTCTGGTGCTTCAGCCACGCCCTCTGGATCGGCAGCAGTTTCATGGTGGTGACATGCCTCGGCCTCATCGGCCATCACCTATTTGCGGTGTGGCATGGCGATCGGCGTCTGCAAGCCCGCTTTGGTGAGGCCTTCACGGAACTGCGCAACTCCACCTCAGTGGTGCCCTTCCAAGCCGTGTTGGATGGACGCCAATCCCTTGTTTGGGCTGAATTTCTACGGCCCGCCCAGCTCGGCATCGC
>JAAZVJ010000040.1 GCA_018623675.1 Synechococcus sp. HW_metabat.54
CCGTTGGCGTTGTGATCGGCGGCCTCATCAGCGTGAACGATGGCAATGACAGCCGCTTACTGGCTGTTGCGGCCGTCACCCTGGCCTTCATGCTGATCGGAGGCATCGACGACTGGCGCAGCCTCACCCGTCAAACCAATAAAGGTCTGACTGCACGGGGAAAATTGCTGCTGCAGGCAGGGGCAGCATCCCTGTTTCTCGCCATCGCTGGCTGGCAAGGCTGGATCAGCTCCACCATCGGTTTGCCCTTTGGAATTGATTTGCCCCTGGGCTGGCTGATCTGGCCTCTAGGACTGTTCGTCTTCCTCGCGGAAAGCAACGCCACCAATCTCACCGATGGCCTTGATGGCCTGGCGGCTGGATGCGGGGCCCTGGTGTTCAGCGGCATGGGGCTGCAGTTGATGCTGCGAGGCAACAACGGTGATCCAGCCTTAGCGGGGTTCTGCATGGCCATGGCAGGGGCATGGGTCGGCTTTCTCGCCCATAACCGCAACCCGGCCCGCGTGTTCATGGGAGACACCGGCTCCCTGGCGATGGGGGCAGCCCTCAGTGCCGTAGCCCTCCTGAGCAACAGTCTCTGGCCGCTGTTTGTGATGGGCGGAGTCTTCCTCGCGGAATCCCTCTCCGTGATCATTCAGGTGTGGGTGTTCAAAGCCACGAAGGGATCCGATGGCGTCGGCCGAAGGGTCTTCCGCATGGCACCACTGCACCACCATTTCGAGCTGGGTGGAGCGACGGAACAACACGTGGTGCGGGCGTTCTGGCTGGTGACCGCAGGGCTAGTGGCACTGGGAGCCCTGCTCCTTCCCACAAGTTGAATCAAATAACACGTCAACGACACGAAACCGTAACGCTTACGTGCCACAAAAGCCACTTTTCCCTTGATTGGTGATCATGGACTTCGATCCCAAGCAATCGCGCCGAGGAGAATTGCCATGGCCTACTTCACATGGAAAGAAGCCGGTCTCACCAGCGACTGCGCCAGCTTGGAAGCCATGGCAGCCCGTTTTGAAGAGTCGGCAAGCCTGATGCGACGCATGGCCAAGGAAGGTTTCCGGTTGGAGCGCATCAACGGCCAACAGCGCATCACCCACCCCACGCCTGAGGTGTTCGATGCCTGGGGCTTCGTGAATGAGGAATCACCCGAGCGACAACTCACCCTGATTCCAGAGCAAACCCCCTGAAGCGAGGCATCAACTCACTGGCGTCACTGGCGGCGGATCGCCCCAAGAATCCACACCACCACAAACGCCAGCGACGACACCCCCAGATAGATCAACGCCCACTTCTGAACGGTGGCGATATCCCAACCAAACAGCAGCCCATTGGCTGCGTCACCGGCCGTCGAAAAGGCAAACAGCAAAGCCATGGCCGGCGAAGCGCGAAGATCGCTCCATGCTGCTACCTGGCCGTCCATGACCGTGTTCCCCAAAACCGTGATGCTGCTGGGCAGCGGCGAACTGGGTAAGGAAGTGGTGATCGCAGCCCAACGCCTGGGTTGTCGAGTGATCGCCTGTGACCGCTACGCCGGCGCCCCCGCCATGCAGGTGGCCGATCAGGCGGAAGTTTTTCCGATGACGGATGCAGCGCAACTGCAAGACGTCGTTCGTCGCCACAGGCCTGATGTGGTGATCCCAGAGATCGAAGCCCTAGCGGTGGATGCCCTCCAGGCCCTTGAAGACGACGGCATCCAGGTGATCCCCACGGCCCGGGCCACGGCAGTGACCATGAACCGCGACCGCATCCGTGATCTGGCCGCCGATGAACTCGGTCTGCGCACCGCACGATTTGCCTATGCCACCAACCTCGAGGAACTGAAAGCCGCCGCCGCTCCACTGGGCTTCCCCGTGGTGGTGAAGCCAGTAATGAGCTCCTCCGGCAAAGGGCAAAGTGTGGTCAAAAGTGCCGAGGAGCTGGAAGCCGCCTGGTCCACGGCCGTCTCCGGAGCCCGCGGCAGCGGTGAGCGGGTGATCGTGGAGGAATTCCTGCGCTTCGAACTGGAAATCACCCTGCTCACGATCCGGCAAGCAGATGGCACCACCCTGTTCTGCCCACCGATCGGCCATGAACAGGAAGGCGGCGACTACCAGTGCAGCTGGCAACCGGCTGCCATGGGCAACGCTCAGCTGGAGCAGGCCCAGGCCATGGCCCGCCGCGTCACCGAAAACCTTGGTGGCGTTGGCCTGTTTGGCGTGGAGTTTTTCCTGTGCGGCGATGAGGTGGTGTTCTCAGAGCTGTCTCCCCGCCCCCATGACACGGGTTTGGTCACCCTGGCCAGCCAGAACTTGAGCGAATTTGAACTGCACCTGCGGGCCGTGCTCGGGCTGCCGATTCCCGGCATCTGCTGTGAACAGCCCTCCGCCAGCCGCGTGATCTTGGCCTCCGAGCAACTGGCGGCCGTTCAATTCGATGGGGTTACCGACGCTCTCAGGGAACCCGGAACTCAGGTGCTGCTCTTCGGCAAACCCAATGCTCGACCAGGGCGACGCATGGGTGTCGCCTTAGCCCGCGGCATAGACGTCACCGATGCCCGGGCCAAGGCCGATCGGGCCGCGGCCTGCGTGAAGGTGCTAGCCGGCTGAACCAACCTTCAACGGCGAGTCAAGAAGCGGTAGTGCTGGAGTCCCTCCAGCACACCTGACACCGACTGACGACTGGCGAAATACACCCGCGACTGATGGCGAAAGTGATCCAGAGCTGGGTCGTGCTCCGCCAGCACCACCGTGGCTGGCAAGCCCCGCACCAGCTCGCCATCCCCCTGCTCACTCGCCACCACCACGATGCGTTCAAGGGGCAACCCCCACCGCAAAGACAGATAGCGAATCGCTTCACTACGAGATGCACGTAGTGGCATCACATCCAGGAACCAATGGCAGCGCAACGACGGCCGGGCGGCCTGATGCCGCTGGCGCAGACGCTGACGAACCAACGGCAAAATCGCTTCACCCGATTGACGCAACAGATAACTGACCTTGTAAGAGCTCTGGTGAACAGGGTCCTGCAACGTCAAATGGGCATCGAGATCCTGCAAGGCCTCCTCCACCCGACTCCGATCCCAGTCAATGGCGATCGAGCGCGACCAATCGGGATCTGGTTCCAGACCCTCGCCATAGACAATTTCTGTGCCCGCTCGGGTAATCCAGACCCCGGGGTTCGGTAAGTGCAGCTCAGCAAAACGATGCCGTGCCGCCTCAAGAGAACGACCGCTGATGATTCCCAGGGCGCTGGGCTGACCCGTGCGGGTTTCCCGCTGCAAATGCTCCCGCAGGGCCACCAAGCTGTCGTTGTCCGGCTGCTCCAACCCCTGATCGAGATCCAGCAACAACAAGCGATCGGCCAAAGGGCTAGAGGCGACGGGCGAAGCAGCAAAGCTGCCCGTGGCCTTACGAACCTCGAGGCTCTGCTGCATCAGCGCCAAATAGGAGCAGATGTGGGCATCCCAGCTGAAGTGCCGGCTCACAGCCTCAATGCCGTTATCACTCCATCGATGCCACCGGGAGTGATCGGCACCCGCCCGTTCGAGGCCGTCTTGCAAGGCCTCCAGGTCGGTGACATCCACCAGCAGCCCGTTGTCACAGCGAGCCAGGATGTCGCGAGGGCCTCCGTCATCGGTGGCCACCATCGGCAAGCCACAGGCCGCCGCCTCCAGAAGCGTGAGACCGAAGGGTTCGGTTAAAGCCGGGTTCACAAACAAACCGCGACGTTTCGCTGCCCAGCGATAGATGGCAGGAATCTGGTCGCGTCGGTGCTGCTTGGGATAGGCCACCTGGCCGTAGAGGTCATAGCGATCCACCAGGTCAAACACCTGTTGGAACACCTCCCGTTGTTGCTTCTCCAGTTGGCGGGGATCCTCACGGCATCCCAGCACCAGCACCAGGTTGTGGCGTTTGCGCAACACAGCAGACCGGCCGAAAGCCTCCACCAGGGCCGGAATGTTCTTGCGGCGCACCGCGCGGGAAATCGCCAGCAGCGGCGGCAACTCAGGGTTGCGCAGAAACGGACTCAACAGCCCATCAATTTCCTGTCGTTCCAGGGCCGCTCCCTGAGGATGAAAGCGACTGGCATCCACACCGGGAGGCACCACCTGAGCACGGCCAGCCTGAAAGCGGCCGTAGCGGGAATACTGCTCATCCGCCTCCTGGCGGGTGCTGGTAATCACCAGATCAGCGTGCGCCAAGGCCAACTCCTCGGCATCAATGCGTCGGCTGATCGAAAACGCCTGCTCAATTTGTTCGTGATCACCGCCACCGGCGAGCAAGCGACGCAACTTCTCGCGACCCAAAGAATGACCCGTAAACACCAGGGGAATCCCTAAGCGTCGACTGACCAAAGCACCCACGTAACCGGCATCGGCGTAGTGGGCGTGGATCCAATCAGGACGATGTTCAGGTCGCTGGAGGCGAGCAACCAGCTGATCGGCCAGATCATCGAGATGGGGCCAGAGCTGCTCTTTGCGTAGGTAACGCCGCGGCCCAAAAGGGAAGCGCAAAATCGAGGCCCCAGGAGCAATCATCTCCTCAGGCCGGGCATAGTCGAGCGACACACGACGGTCGTGAATCAACCGCGTAACCACCTCCACGCGCTCCACTTCTGGACGGGCTGCCAGACCCCGGGCCAGCTCCAGCACATAGAGGGTTTGACCACCGGTGTCAGCATCTCGACCCAGCTCAAGATCCCGGGAACGAAAGAGTCCGTGAAGGTGCAGATGCAACAACCTGAATCCCACGTGCCACCTCTTCGCTGAACACCGCAGGCGAAACCGCCTTCACAACTGATAGGGGGAACTTTCCGCTGCAAACGTGAAAAAAACCTGAGAAGTCAGGGAGATGCTCATCTCAAAACACGCGAAAACAAGATGACCACAGGGCATCACGGCCCTATGACGATCCCGGCCCCGACCTCTGACGCAAGGAAACGCAAACATCAACGGGGTTGTCGAAACCACCCAACCCGATCTAAAAGCCGACGCTGATGACAAGACTCAGCGCACAGGCTCAGCTCAGAGTCGCGGAGTCACATCCACCAAGGGCAAACGCTTATTGCCCCAACCACCGGTGTCGAAACGGAACGCCGCCTGGGGCAGTAACTGCTGATTAATCCAGGCCTCGATCAACGGCGCCAACACGGGAGGCTTCGCAGCCCCAGCCGGTGCACGCAAATTGAAATGCCCCCCACCAGATGCCAACACCAAACGATGGCCTCGGGTCAAAGGCTCCCCCTGGCGCAGGGGCTCCACCGCCTCGGGGCCCGGGGGCACCAGCCAATCACGACTGCCACTCACCATCAGCACCTTGGCCGTGAGCTCTGATCCACTGCCCGGGTCAAACAGCAAGCGCAACGGCGGACTCACGGCAACCGCAGCCTTCACCCGTGGGTCAGCGAGCGACCCATCCGCAGCAGCCTTCAACCAACTGCACTGCAGCACCCAGCTGAGATTGCGCTCCGGGTCGCGCGGATCCTGGCAGCGATTGGTCAAGTTCACATCCGTGGTGCGCAGACCCGCCACCTGCAAGGTGGTGGTGGCTCCCCAGGAATGACCCACCATCGCCACGGCGTCCGTATCAAGGCCAGCCCCAGGCAGCAGCCGACCATCTGCCACCGCATCAAGCAAGGCCCGCACATCCAAGGGCCTCAGTCGCAACTCATCAGCCGGCGGTGGCGGCTGATCCCCCATCAGCATCGCTTGCTGCTGGGCCAGATCACTGCCTTGATGCACCGGCATCAGCACCGTGTAGCCACGGCCGGCCAACCACGCAGCCCAACCCTCAAAACTGAAAGGTTCATCCCACAGGCCATGGGAGATCAACACAAGTCGGCGATTGGATTCGCCCTGGGGGCGAAATATCACCAGCTCAAGCGGCCTAGGACGATGGGGCACCGCCAACGCAGCCTGACGTCGACGCCAGCCCGGCTGCGGATCCGGGGCCACCCATGCCGTTTGAGCAAAAGTAGGCTCGGCCTGACCTCCATCGATCAGGGCCTGGGCCCCGCGCTGATGACGTGCCAGCCGATTGGCATAAAACACCAGGGCCTGCAAATCAATCGACGCCGTGCTGCCCGGCAGGTGACGCAACACACCGAGCAGATGGGGTTGACCGTCATTGACAGCATCCTTGAGGGCAACCCGCAGGTCTGTCCCGGTCAGAGGTGCCGACAGACCCTCCACTTCCACCAGTTCAGAGGCCGCCAACAGAGCTTGCTCAAACAACGGATCACCCGCTGATTGCCGTACAAATCCAAGGCTCTGCTCCGGCAGAGGAGCCGTGAGCAACTGTTCGAGCAACCGGCTCACAGCACCTTCACCAGCCCGATCAAGCTCCGCCAGATCTGGATTGGCCTTCAGCAGCTGCTGGGCCGTCTGAGCTTTACCCAGCTCGAGAGTGACGTCGCTGTCGAGCAAAGGAAAGGTCATGCGCAACCGTTCCAACGCAAAGCTCGGGGACGGAAGCAACGCCAACACCGAACCGCTAGCGGCCAGCAGCAGCAACGCCAGACGGGAACGGAGGTGAAACGACGTCACGCAGCCTGAGGCAACAACTCCGCTGGATGCTGCTCCAACACCTTGGCCAGATAACGACCGGTGTGACTGGTGGGGTGCTGAGCCACCTCTTCAGGAGTGCCCGTGACCACAATCTGACCGCCCTTATCGCCGCCTTCCGGACCGAGATCGATCAACCAATCAGAGCAGCGGATCACGTCGAGATTGTGTTCGATGCAGATGATCGAGTTGCCCTTATCCACAAGCCGCTGCATCACATCCATCAGCTTGTGCACGTCGTAAAAACTCAGACCCGTCGTCGGCTCATCGATCAAATAGAGGGTCTTGCCTGTGGCCCGGCGTGAGAGTTCGGTGGCCAACTTCACGCGCTGGGCCTCACCACCGGAGAGGGTTGGTGCGGGCTGGCCGAGTTTCACGTAACCGAGCCCCACATCCACCAGGGTGCGCAGACGATCGGCCGCCTGGGGAATGGCAGAGAACACATCCGCGGCCTGCTCCACCGTCATCTCGAGCACGTCGGCGATGGTGTGACCCTTGTAGGTCACCTGCAACGTCTCACGGTTGAAGCGAGCTCCCTTGCACACGTCGCACTGCACGTAGACGTCGGGCAGGAAATTCATCTCAATCACGTTCACACCCTGGCCGCGGCAAGCCTCACAGCGGCCCCCCTTCACGTTGAAGCTGAACTGACCCACCTGATAGCCGCGAGCCTTCGCTTCCACCGTGGCGGCGAACACCTGGCGGATCGGATCAAAGGCTCCGGTGTAGGTCGCCGGATTGGAGCGGGGGGTGCGACCGATCGGTGACTGATCGATCACGATCACCTTGTCGATCGACTTGAGACCGCGCAGCTCGCCCAAACCTGAGGGGAACGGCACCTTGTGGCCCAAACCGTTCTCGAGAGCCGGGTGAAGCAGCTCGTTCACCAGGGTGCTTTTGCCACTGCCGCTCACACCGGTGACCGACACCAAGCGACCGAGTGGAAACTCCACGCTGACATCGCGCAGGTTGTTGCGCGCGCAGTTGAGCAGCTTGAGGCTGCGGCTGCCGGCATTGCGCCGCTCCGCAGGCGTGGGAATCGAGCGGCGACCGCTGAGGTAGGCACCAGTGAGGGAGTCTTCCGCGTTCAGGAGCGTGTCGAGATCACCCTCAGCCACGATGTGGCCACCATGCACGCCCGCACCAGGCCCGATATCCACCAGGTAATCCGCCGCCCGAATCGTGTCTTCGTCGTGCTCCAC
>JAAZVJ010000041.1 GCA_018623675.1 Synechococcus sp. HW_metabat.54
CTACACCCTGGGGGTGAGGGAACAAATCATTTTCCCTGAAATCTCGTTCGATCAAATCGACGCCATCAGGGGCATGGACATCACCATCGTGACCACTGCCCGCACGGATGAAGAGGGCCGGGCCCTCCTCAGCGAGATGGGAATGCCATTCCGCAGCAACTGAGCCCCCCTCGGAAACCACTATGGCCAACCACGACCCAATTTCCGACATGCTCACCCGCATCCGCAATGCGAGTGAGAAACGTCATCAATCCACCAAAGTTCCTGCCTCGCGCATGTCGCGCAGCATCGCCAAGGTGCTGCAGCAGGAAGGTTTCATCGCTGAAATCAGCGAAGAAGGCGAAGGCATTCACACCAACTTGGTGCTGGAACTGAAGTACAGCGGCAAGCACCGTCAGCCCACCATTCGCTCCATGCAGCGGGTGAGCAAGCCAGGCCTGCGCATCTACAAAAACACCCGTGGCCTTCCCAAGGTTCTCGGTGGCTTGGGGGTGGCCATCATCTCCACCTCCAAGGGTGTGATGAGCGACCGTGATGCCCGTAAGCAGGGCGTCGGCGGTGAAGTGCTCTGCTACGTGTACTGATCCGGAGCCAGAACTATGTCTCGTATTGGTAAATCCCCAATCCCCATTCCCGACAAGGTGAATGTCACCCTCGACGGCCTCGCCGTCACGGTGAAAGGTCCCAAGGGTGAGCTCAAGCGCACCCTGCCTGAAGGCGTCACCGTCAGCCAGGTGGACAACACCATTGTTGTGGCTCCCAGCAGCGACAAGCGTCGCTCCCGTGAGCGTCACGGCCTGTGCCGCACCCTTGTGGCCAACATGGTTGAGGGCGTGAGCAACGGTTACAGCAAGAAGCTCGAGATCGTTGGCGTGGGCAACCGCGCTCAGGTGAAGGGCAAGGTGCTGGTCGTCAGCGCCGGCTACAGCCACCCCGTGGAAGTGGTTCCTCCTGAAGGCATCACCTTCGCAGTGGAGAACAACACCAACGTCACCGTCTCCGGCACCGACAAGGAATTGGTCGGCAACGAAGCCGCCAAGATCCGCGCCATCCGTCCCCCTGAGCCTTACAAGGGCAAGGGCATCAAATATGCGGGCGAGCGCATCCTGCGCAAGGCAGGCAAGTCGGGCAAGAAGTAATCCCCTGCCAGGCAACCCTCCTTTTCCCCCACCATGTCGACCCTTTCCCGCAAACAGCAGACCCAGAAGCGCCACCGGCGCCTGCGTCGCCATCTCAACGGTTCCGCCGAGCGTCCTCGCCTGGCTGTGTTCCGTTCCAACAACCACATCTACGCCCAGGTCATCGACGACGAGGCTCAGAGCACCTTGTGCTCTGCCTCAACCGTCGACAAAGAACTGCGTGCCAGCCTCAAGGCTGACGGCAGCAGCTGCGATGCCTCCGTCGCCGTTGGCGCCTTGGTGGCCAAGCGTGCCATCGCCAAAGGCATCCAACAGGTGGTCTTCGATCGTGGCGGCAACCTGTACCACGGCCGGGTGAAAGCCCTTGCCGACGCCGCCCGGGAAGCGGGCCTTCAATTCTGATCCTGCTCTCAACATGACCGAACCCAACACTCAAACCACTAACAACGACGTGCCGGCAGCGTCCGACGTTCCCGCAGCGGCCGAAGGCCAGCAGCAGGAGCAGCGTCGTGGTGGACGTGACCGCGGCGACCGTCGTGGTGGACGCCGCGGTGACCGCCGTGGCCAGGAGCGTGACTCCGAATGGCAGGAACGCGTGGTGCAGATTCGCCGCGTCTCCAAAACCGTGAAAGGCGGTAAGAAGATGAGCTTCCGGGCCATCGTCGTTGTCGGCAACGAAAAAGGTCAGGTCGGCGTGGGTGTCGGCAAGGCCGGCGACGTGATCGGCGCTGTGCGTAAGGGCGTGGCCGATGGCAAGAAGCACCTGGTCAAGGTGCCTCTGACCCGTCACAATTCCATTCCCACCCTGTCCAATGGTCGCGACGGTGCAGCCAGCGTGCTGATCCGCCCCGCAGCCCCTGGTACCGGTGTGATCGCGGGTGGCTCCATCCGCACCGTGCTGGAACTGGCTGGCATCAAAAACGTGCTCGCCAAGCGCCTCGGCAGTAAGACCCCCCTGAACAACGCTCGCGCTGCGATGGTGGCTCTTGCAGAACTCCGTACCCACAAGGAGACCGCCAAGGAACGGGGGATCTCCCTCGAGCAGATCTACTCCTGATTCCCCATGACCCTTCGTCTCGATTCCCTCAAGGCCAACAAAGGCGCCCGTCGCCGCAAATTGCGTAAAGGTCGCGGCATTGCCGCTGGCCAAGGCGCCAGCTGCGGTTTCGGCATGCGTGGCCAGAAGTCCCGCTCGGGTCGTCCGACCCGCCCTGGTTTTGAGGGTGGCCAAATGCCTCTCTACCGCCGGGTGCCCAAGCTGAAGCACTTCCCCCTGGTGAACCCCAAGTTCTTCACCGTGGTGAACGTGTCGGCTCTCAATGAGCTGAAGGCAGGCAGCACGGTCAGCCTCGACTCCTTGGTCAAGGATGGCGTGGTCACCAGCCCCAAGCATCCCCTCAAAGTGCTTGGCAATGGTGAATTGAAAGTCAAGCTGACCGTTCAGGCAGCTGCTTTCACCGCTTCCGCCCGCACCAAGATCGAAGCCGCTGGTGGCACCTGCGAACTGCTCGACTGAGTTTCATCCTGATCTGCTCTGGCAGATCTAAGGTCTAAGCCGTCCGCATGACCTCGGTCATCGGACGGCTTTTTGGTAGCAAGCCCCTCTCACTCCCTCTCATCCATGCTCGTCAGTCGGGGACGTAACCCCAGCGCCGGTGAAGTGATCACCCAAATGGTGACCAAACCGGAACTGCGCGGACGAATTCTCACCACCATCGGCTTGTTGCTGCTGGTGAGGCTCGGGATCTACATCCCGATGCCCGGCATCGACCGCGTTGCCTTCCAACAATTTCTGGAAGGGGGAAACCAATTGATCGGCTTCCTCGACATCTTCACCGGAGGTGGTGTGTCGAGTCTGGGCATCTTTGCCCTGGGAATTCTCCCGTTCATCAACGCATCGATCATCCTTCAACTGCTCACAGCAGCCTTGCCGCAGCTGGAAGACCTCCAGAAAAATGAAGGAGAAGCCGGGCGGCGCAAAATCGCTCAGATCACCCGCTACGTCGCGTTGGGGTGGGGGCTTGTGCAGAGCGTGGTGTTCTCACTGATTCTTCGACAATTTGCTTCGGAGGGAATCAGTGATGTGGTGTTCGTGGTCCAGACCGCATTGGCTCTGGTCACCGGATCGATGGTCGTGATGTGGCTCAGTGAAGTGATCACAGAGCGGGGTATCGGCCAAGGAGCTTCATTGGTGATTTTCCTGAACATCGTGGCCACCCTCCCCCAGACCGTGGGCGGAGCCATCACAACCGCACAACTCGGTGGCCGCCAATCCGTGATTGGACTGGCCACGCTCACCTTGGTGTTCCTGGCCACCATCGTGGGCATTGTGTTCGTTCAGGAAGCCTCAAGACGCCTTCCGATCGTGAGCGCCAAACGGCAAGTCGGCGGTGCAGGAACATTGCCCAGCCGTCAGAGCTACCTGCCGATGAAGCTCAACGCCGGTGGTGTGATGCCGATCATTTTCGCGTCGGCCATGCTGTTCTTGCCGGCAACCCTTGCCCAATTCGCCAAACAGGAGTGGCTCTCTCGAGCGGTGGGTGCCATCCAACCCGGCAATTGGCCGTATTACGTGCTGTACTTCGCCCTGATTCTGGCGTTCTCCTACTTCTACGCCTCACTCACCCTCAACCCCACCGATATCGCAAGCAACCTCAAGCGAGGCGGTGTTGCCATTCCTGGGGTTCGTCCTGGAACCGCCACGGCGAATTACATCTCCGGTGTTCAAGCACGACTCACCCTGCTGGGGGGCTTGTTCTTAGGTGCCGTGGTAATCATCCCGTCGTTGATGGAACGCTCCAGCGGCATCCAACTGGGTGGCCTGGGATCCACATCACTGCTGATCCTTGTGGGCGTGGCCATCGACACCGCCAAACAGGTGCAGACCTATGTGGTGTCACAACGCTACGAGGGCATGGTGCGCCAGTAACCCGAAAAACACGAAATAGGCACGCCAACAACACGTAGCCGTTACGCGAGCGTGCCACCCAGTCATCCAATTTCCTTGCAATAGGCAACCTCTTTCATGAAAAAACGCCTCCTCTTCGTTGGCCCTCCCGGGGCAGGCAAAGGCACCCAGGCCGCCCGCCTTTGCGAGCAGCACGGGATGAAGCACTTGTCCACTGGAGACCTGCTGAGGGCCGAAGTCGCAGCCGGAAGCGAACTGGGCAAAGAAGCCGAGGCCGTCATGAACCGCGGCGAACTCGTCAGCGATGCCCTCGTGCTGGCCATCGTGAAGGGCCAACTGGGCGAGCTCGGCGATGGCGGCTGGCTGCTGGATGGCTTTCCCCGCAATGTGGCCCAGGCCGAAGCACTGAAACCACTGCTGACAGAAATCGGCCAACCCCTTGAGGCCGTCGTCCTGCTGGAGCTCGACGATGCGGTGCTGATGGAAAGGATGCTCAGCCGTGGACGCGACGACGACAACGAAGACGTGATCCGCCATCGCCTTGAGGTGTATCGCGACAAGACCGCCCCCTTGATCGAGCACTACCGCAACCAGGACCTCCTGATTGCGGTTGATGCCCAAGGCAGCATCGACGCCATCACCGCCCGGATTG
The DNA here is from genome assembly GCA_018623675.1 of Synechococcus sp. HW_metabat.54. Taxonomy (GTDB): domain Bacteria; phylum Cyanobacteriota; class Cyanobacteriia; order PCC-6307; family Cyanobiaceae; genus Synechococcus_C. The sequence goes on from JAAZVJ010000041.1 coordinate 4,700, forward strand.
AAGAAGCCTTGACAGGTGGGTGACAACCCCCCTGTGGTAAGGTAGCTGTTTGGAATTTGGAGAGCCACACCCCATGAAGGTGCGCGCCTCGGTCAAGAAAATGTGCGAGAAGTGCCGTGTTATCCGCCGTCACGGCCGGGTCATGGTCATCTGCACCAACCCCAAGCACAAGCAGCGCCAGGGTTGATTCCCGACTGCCGGTCAGCTGACCGTTGACCATTTGCCTCAAAGCCGCCTGAAGGCGGCACCCGTCCCCCCTCGATTGTTTGCTCAGTGGCAAGGATTGCTGGTGTCGACATTCCCCGCGACAAGCGGGTTGAAGTCGCCCTCACCTACATCTACGGAATCGGACCCACCCGGGCCCGGACCATCCTCTCCAACACCGGTGTCAACCCCGACACCCGGGTTAAGGACCTCGAGGATGGCGACGTGCAGAAGCTGCGCGGAGCCACTGAAGCCTTCACGATCGAAGGTGACCTGCGCCGCCAAGAGGGCATGGCCCTCAAGCGCCTGCAGGACATCGGCTGCCTGCGTGGTCGTCGTCACCGCATGAGCCTGCCGGTTCGCGGCCAACGCACCCGCACGAACGCCCGCACCCGACGCGGTGCCCGCAAAACCGTGGCCGGTAAGAAGAAGTAAGTCGCCTTGGCATCGCCTTAAGGGCATGCCGGCAACCACTTCGATCGTCCCCCTTTCTCTGCCTTCAGGCCCCCGTTCATGGCCAAGACCGTCAAAAAATCTGGCCCCAAAAAGGCCAAGCGCAATGTCCCCAACGGCGTTGCCCACATTCAGAGCACGTTCAACAACACGATCGTCTCCATCACCGACACCACTGGAGAGGTGATCTCCTGGTCGTCCGCTGGTGCTAGCGGCTTCAAGGGTGCCCGTAAGGGAACCCCCTTCGCTGCTCAAACCGCTGCTGAAGCCGCCGCTCGCCGCGCGCTTGAGCAGGGCATGCGTCAGATCGAAGTGCTGGTCCGTGGTCCTGGCTCAGGTCGCGAAACCGCGATCCGCGCCCTTCAAGTTGCTGGTCTGGAAATCACCCTGATCCGCGACGTCACCCCCCTTCCCCACAACGGCTGCCGCCGCTCCAAGCGTCGTCGCGTCTGATACGCAACGTCCTCCTGGATTCCTCCCCTAACCCCGCTTCAGATCGTGCTGCAATACCAGATCGACCGTATCGAGCATCAGATCGCTGACGATCGCGCCCAGACTGGCGTGTTCCTCATCGGTCCGCTGGAGCGCGGTCAAGCCACCACGCTGGGAAATTCCCTGCGTCGTGTGCTGATGGGTGGCCTCGAAGGCAGTGCCGTCACCGCCGTGCGCATTGCTGGCGTGAACCACGAGTACGCCACTGTTCCCGGCGTTCGTGAAGATGTCCTCGACATTCTTCTCAACTGCAAGCAGCTCAGCGTGAACAGCCGTTCTGCTGAGCTGGAGATTGGTCGTCTTGTCGTGGCTGGCCCCGCTGAGGTCAAAGCCCGCGATTTGCAGTTTTCCTCGCAAGTTCAGGTCGTTGATCCTGAACGCACCATCGCCACTGTGAGCGATGGCCACAGCCTCGAACTCGAGGTGCACGTGGAGCGCGGCATCGGCTATCGCCCGGTGGACCGCCACAACGAAGACACCAGCGCCATTGATCTGCTCCAGATCGACGCTGTGTTCATGCCCGTGCATCGGGTGAACTTCACCATCGACGAAACCGCTGTCGCCGAAGGCGGTTCAGCCCGTGAGCGTCTGCGCATGGAGGTGGTGACCGATGGTTCGATCACCCCTGACGATGCCATCGCTGAGGCTGCCAACCAGCTGATTGAGCTGTTCCAACCTCTCGCCACCGTGACCATGGTGGAGGAGCCCGGTCTGGAACCTGAGCCTTCCGCAGAGGCCCAGATTCCTCTTGAAGAGCTCAACCTGTCTGTTCGGGCCTACAACTGCCTGAAGCGTGCTCAGGTCAACTCCGTATCTGACCTGATGGGCTTCAGCTACGAAGACCTGCTGGAGATCAAGAACTTCGGTTCCAAGTCGGCTGATGAGGTGATCGAAGCTCTCGAGCGTATCGGCATCTCGATCCCCCAAAGCCGCACCAGCGCCTGATTTTTCCGTTCTTTTTAACCAGCGTCTGCCAGAACCATGCGTCACCAATGTCGTGTTCCTCAGCTGGGCCGCCCAGCTGACCAACGCAAAGCCATGCTGCGTGGCCTCACCACCCAGCTCATCCGCGAAGGTCGTGTTACCACCACCAAGGCTCGCGCCAAAGCATTGCGCGACGAAGCTGAGCGCATGATCACCCTGGCCAAGGACGGCAGCCTTGCTGCCCGTCGTCGTGCCATCGGATACATGTACGACAAACAGCTGGTGCATGCTCTGTTCGACAAGGCTCAGGATCGCTACGGCGATCGCAACGGTGGTTACACCCGGATCACCCGCACTGTCCCCCGCCGTGGTGACAACGCCGAAATGGCCATTATTGAACTGGTCTGATCAGGACTGACTCCTGAACCCTTCAGAACCCTCGTCTGCAGCTGAGGCCCCGTTGGTTAAACGGATTGCCCTCTCCTTGCAGTACGAGGGTTCTGCTTTTTGTGGCTGGCAACGGCAACGCCAAGGCACCAGTGTGCAAAGCGTCCTGGAAGACGCCATTGCCCAGCTCGACCCGCAACGCCCCGTGCAGACCTTCGCAGCCGGGCGCACTGATGCGGGTGTTCATGCTGCGGGACAGGTGGTGCATTTCGATTCCAGTGGTCCTATCCCCGCAAGCCGTTGGGCACCTGCTCTGAATGGCCGACTACCGGGAACCATCCGCGTACGCGAGGCGGTCGAACGTCCACTGAACTGGCATGCCTGCTATTCAGCCACCTATCGGCGATATCGCTACAGCATCTACAACGGGCGACGCCCCAATCTGTTTCTCACACCCTGGACGTGGCACCGCTACCACGCTCGACTCGACGATC
>JAAZVJ010000042.1 GCA_018623675.1 Synechococcus sp. HW_metabat.54
AACTGTTTGTGCCCATCAAGCAGATCAATGATCTACCGGACCGGGAAACCCTGTTGTTGATGACCGGCAGCCAGGGTGAACCCCTCGCAGCCCTCAGCCGCATTTCTCGCGGTGAGCATCCTCAGGTGAAGGTCAAAACCACCGACACGATCATCTTTTCGGCGAGCCCGATCCCCGGTAACACCATCTCGGTGGTGAACACCATCGACCGGCTGATGATGCTCGGCGCCAAGGTCGTCTACGGCAAAGGCGAAGGCATCCACGTGTCTGGCCATGGCTTCCAGGAAGACCAGAAGCTGATGCTGGCTCTCACCAAGCCGAAATTCTTCGTGCCGGTTCACGGTGAGCACCGCATGCTCGTGCAGCACGCCAAGACCGGTCATTCCATGGGCGTGCCGGAAGACAACACCTTGATCATCGATAACGGTGATGTGGTGGAGCTCACCGCTGATTCGATCCGCAAAGGGGATGCAGTCAAGGCCGGAATTGAGCTGCTTGACCAGTCCCGCAACGGCATCGTCGACGCTCGTGTGCTCAAAGAGCGTCAGCAGTTGGCTGAGGATGGCGTGGTCACTATCCTTGCTGCCATCAGCACGGACGGTGCCATGGTCGCTCCGCCTCGGGTGAATCTCCGTGGTGTGGTGACGACAGCAGATGCTCGCAAGATGTCGCTCTGGACTGAGCGGGAGATCAAGTGGGTGCTGGAAAACCGTTGGAAGCAGCTCACCCGCAACACCGGCGGCAAAGCACCTGAAGTGGATTGGATGGGTGTGCAACGGGAGGTGGAAGTTGGCCTTGGCCGGCGGATGCGCCGCGAGTTGCAGGTGGAACCTCTGATTCTTTGCCTCGTGCAACCTGCACCTGGAGGCACTCCGGTCTACAAGGGTCGCGCTGATGCTGAGCCTGATGACCGTCCGGCACCCCGAGGCCGTGGAGGCCGCGGAGGTCATGGTGGTGGCCGTCATGGTGGCAATGGCCAGGGTCGTCGCGGTGATCGCGATCAAGCTCCTGCCCGCGTGATTACGACGCCCTCGGCAGCAGCCAATGCTTCGAAAGCTCCCGCACCCACTCCTAAGCCTGCTGCGCAAGCCGCCCCGGTGGTCAGCCGTACCCAGCCCGAACCCGAACCTGAGATGCCTGCAGGCCGTACTCGTCGCCGTCGTTCTGCTGCGGCTTGATCCGCTCCTGTTGTGATCAGTTCGTCAAAAAGCGCCGCAACGCGGCGCTTTTTTGTTGAGCGTGTCGCAGCCTGTTGAGGTTGCTTAGAGCTCCCGTAGAGAGTCGGTTTTGCTGCGGAAGGTGTTCAGCAGCAATTGCAGGTAACTGACACTTCGAAGCTTGATGTTGGCGGTTAGCGACATGCCCACCTGTAGGGGGAGAGACTTGCCGTTGTTGAGCTTGAGTTGCTGGCTGTCCAACTTGATGCTGGCTGGGTAGCGATATTCCTGGCGTCCTTTTTGGGCATCGGGGGGCAGTGCGTCTGAGCCAACGCTTGCTACATGCCCCTGCAGCACCCCGAAGTCGGTGGCTGGGAATGAGTCGATGCTGACTTCGGCCTTTTGCCCCTGGTGGACAAATCCGATCTTGCTGCTCGGAATCTCTACATCCGCTTCCAGGGTGTTGAAGGGCACCACTTTCAGGGCTGCTTGCGCCGACTGGTCTTGAGAGACGAAGCCCGGGTTGGTGAGCTTCAGGTCAAACACCACGCCATCAACGGGAGCTCGCAGCATCTGGTTGCGGTTCGCCACTTTGACCTCGGTCAACCTGGCTTCCAGTTGGGCCCGTTCGCTGCGAAGCCCCGCAAGTTCAGCGTTCAGCTGTTCCACCTGCTGGTCGATCTGGTTGATCTGACGCCGACCATCGAGTTCCCGCTTGATCAGCTCACCTTTGAGTTCGGCCACCTTGTTGCGTTGCTGCAGGTACTGGATGTCGGGAGAGGCTCCTTCGCGTGCGAGACCGGCCAAGCGCTGCAGGATTTCGGTTTCCAGGCCGAGGTTGGCCCGTGTTGTCGCTACTTGTTCGCGGTTGAGATCCTCGGTGCGGGTGCGCTCCAGGCGCTTGAGCTCAAGTTGTTGCTGTTTCTGCCCAATCTGCGTTGTTTTCTCTTCAACGCTTTTTTCAACGGAGCGCATCTGTTCGGCGGTGCTTTCTTGATCCAAACGAATCAGGAGTTGGTCTTTCTTCACTCGATCACCGCCTTTCACCAAGATCTCTTCCACAACCGCACCAGTGGGAATCCGGATTTCTTTCACGCTGCCGAGAGGAATCAGCTTGCCTTGAGCAACCACCACCTCTTCTGTGCGCGCAATCGCCAGCCAGCCAATCCCGAACAAGGTTGTACCGATGAGCGTCCAGGTGACGCTTTTGAGCCAAAAGCGGTCTTGTTGCAGCACGCTCTCGTTACTGGTGAGGGTGCCAGCCCGTTTCTCCAGCTCATCCTGAGCTTTGCGAATCAGACCACCGATCGGGTTTTGTTCGAAGTTGCCCATGTCAGCTGGCCTCCTGTTGGCGATACAGCGCGTAGTAGCGGCCGCGTTTGGCCATCAGCTCGTCGTGACTTCCCACTTCAGCCACCACGCCGAGGTGCATCACCACAATCAGATCAGCGCGGCGCACAGTGGCCAGCCGGTGGGTGATAAAGAACACCGTGCAGTCCTGCAGGGCTCCCACCAGGTTGTCGCAAACCCGTCGCTCAGTTTCATAGTCGAGGGCGCTGGTGGCCTCGTCCATCACCAACAGCTTTGGGTTGCTGAGCAGGGTGCGGGCAATGGCGATTCGTTGGCGCTGTCCGCCACTGAGGGCTGCGCCTCGCTCTCCCACCGGTGTGCTGTAACCGCTGGGTAAACCCATGATGAAGTCGTGGGCATCCGCCAGCTTGGCTGCCATCACAATCTCGTCACTGCCTGCGTCGGGTTGGGTGAGCGCGATGTTTTCACTGATGGTTCCTGAGAACAGCAACGGATCTTGCGGCACAATTCCGATCTGACGGCGCAGGGAATAGAGCTCCACCTTGTCGATGTCGTAGCCATCGATCAGGATGCGGCCCTCTTCCGGGGCATAGAGGCGAGGAAGCAGCTTCATCAACGTGCTCTTGCCACTGCCGCTTTGGCCAACGATGCCGACGAAGGTGCCAGCCTCCACTTGCAGATTCACATCTTTGAGAACGGGCGCTTGGTCGGGGCGGAACCGGAAGGTGAGGTTCTCGAAAGTGACGGAGCCTTCGATCGGCGGCAATGGAACTTTTGCTTGATCGACGTCGTTGGACTCCTGGGGCGTGTCGATCACATCAGCCAGTCGCTCGAAGCTCACCTTCAGCTCTTGGATGTTCTGCCAGATGCCCGAAAGCCTCAGCAAAGGCTGGGTGACGTAACCGGAGATGATGCGGAATGCGATCAGCTGGCCCAGGGTGAGGTCACCGCTCAGCACCAGCGTGGCGCCGACCCACAACACCATTAACTGCGAGAGCTTTTGCAGCACCTGGGAGGTTTGACTCAGCACAGTGCCGCTGATCGTCTTCTCAAAGGAGCGGTTGATGTAGCTGGCATACAACTCCTGCCAGGAGAAGCGGCTCACCATTTCCACGTTTTGGCTCTTCACGGTTTGGATGCCGGTCAGCACCTCCACGAGATGGCTTTGGGTTTTTGCATTCGCTTCTGCGGCTTGGCGGTATTGACGGCGGAAGAGTGGTGCCCCGATCAGGGTTAGACCCACTTGGATGGGGAGGACGACAAGGGCAATCAGCGTCAGGAGCCAGCTGTAGAGCACCATCACCACGATGTAGATCACGGAAAAGGCGGCATCCAGCAATGTGGTGAGGGCTTGTCCGGTGAGGAAGTTGCGAATTTTCTCCAGTTCGCCAATCCGGGAGCCCAGTTCTCCGACAGGGCGTTTGTCGAAGTAGCCCAGGGGGAGCCGGAGGAGGTGGTCGATGACCTCGGCGCCAAGCCGTTGGTCAATGCGGTTTGTGGTTTCCGAGAACAGGAACGTTTTGAGGCTGCCCAACACGCCTTCCAGCAGGGTCACGACAACCAGGGCGATTCCGAGAACCTGAAGCGTGTCAAGACTGCGCTGACTGATCACCTTGTCGATGATCACTTGAATCAGCAGTGGGTTGGCCAGCGCAAACAGCTGCACCACAAAACTGGCCACCAGCACCTGAATTAAGACTCCCCGATGCCGCTTCAATGCTGGCCAGAACCAAGAGGCGCCGAAGGTTTCGTTTGGCGTGGTGTTGGTTCGGTCGAGCAGCAGGAGGTCGATCCCTTCAGGGAACGTGTCTTCCAGCTGTTCCGGCTTGAGGTTGATGATTCCCTCACGAGGAGAAGCCAGGGTCAGTCCGTCCTGATTGCTGCGGGCCACCAGTGCAAAGCTGTCGCCCCACGGGATCAGAGTCGGGGTCTGAAGACGGATGCCCATGGCTGCAGCGACGCGTGCACCGGAGACATGCAACCCCAGCCCCGCCGCGATCTGACCACAGAGGCGGAGATTGGGCGTTTGGCCGCGGCCAATGGTTTCGCGCAGGATCTTGTCGATGGCATCCCGGCGGACTGGCAGCTTCATCAACTGCGCCAGCATTTGGAAGCAGGCCAGCGTTTCCTGAAGCACGCCTTCGGCTCGGATCAGTTGAAGTTGATCCAACACATCGCCGTTCGGATCAAAACGGCTCACGGGTGTCGGCCCGCCTGCTTGGGTGCTGAGGGTTTCAGACGTCAGAGTGCTTTCTGACGGCGTGGGGACGCGTTCCTTATCAGCGATCTCATCGCGCTCTCTGCTGCGGATTGAGGCGACGAGAGCCTGCGGCAAGCTGATGAGCCGGGCTGGAAAGGGTTGGCTCTCGGCAGGGAGTTCACCATCGTCTAGTTGGCTACCTGTGTTGCTTTCATCCCAAGCCGACACCACAAAAACGAGGCGTTGTTCAGCTTGAGCCGTTCGAATCGACGAGAGCTTGAGCGGCACCCGTTGAGCAGCTCGCAAGGTGTCTTGCAGGAGCCGCAGGGATGTTGCTTCTGCTCGCGCATTGGTGTGCTGCAGATCCTGCAGCAGAGCAATCACTTCCTGCCCCCACAACTGTTGGTCGCACCAAGTGCGGAAGCTTTCTTCCTGTGTGTACAGCTCAGCCCAAAGTCCATCGGAGATGGACGCGGCTGTGACCGCATCACTGGCGATCAGATGTTCGCAGTTCCTGCCGCAGAGCAGGCTGGCGGCACCCAGAACGGCACCAGGTTCAAATTTTCCCAGGGAGATCAGTCGCCCTTGATCGTTGCCCACCAGGCGTGCTCGGCCTTCCACCAGGATCAGAACCCGTCCTGGAATCACACCGGCTTCCACCAAGGGTTCACCCAGCTCGAAGGTGAGCAGGTCCAGCTCTTCGCGTAAGCGCTGTTGGTAGGGCTGACTCAGCCCGCGAAACGCTTCGTGCTGGAGCAGTTGATCAAGGGTGATCGGGCTCATGACGCTTCGGGGTTGTGGTCATGGTTGCTCGAAAGCACCTGAATGTGGCGACGTGTGTCGTCTTTCAACCATTCCTGCAGCAATTCCATGCTCATTTGGGCGGCCATGCGTTCGTCGAAGCTGGCGGGTGCAAAGCGCTCTAGGCGAGTCACCACCCACCAGCGGTCGATCCGGAATGGTTCCAAAAGGGTGCCGGGTTTGGCGGCCCGCAGCTTTTCCGAGAGGGTGGGGTGGGCCTGGTTCAGGGGCACTGGCCCAATCACGCCGTTGGTATTCCGTTCCATTCCCTGCGAGTAGCGCCCAGCCAGATCGCTGAAATTGGCTTCGCCGTGGGCAATGCGCAGATAGAGCTCCTGGGCCTGGGATTGACTGTGCAGCCGCAGGAGGCTGTAGACCACGCGATCGAGACGTTCTTTCTGGGCCAGAAAGCGAGCCTCGGCTTTGGCGCCAAACTGTTCCTGGGCGATCTGAGCCATTCGGGCCGGCCGGAAGAGTTGCTCGTAAAAGGCCTTTTTGCTGAGGCCGCTGGCGCGGATCAGGTCTTCGAGGGCATCGGGTGAGCCAGCATTCTTTTGGCGCAGGAACTCTTTGATCGCCTCTTGCTGGCTTGCCTCTGAAAGTTCGACGTTGTCGGTGATTGCGCTCACCAGCATGCGTTCAATCAAGGCATCCAGCAGGCCGTGCCGGGTCAGCAGCTCCAAGCCGTCCGGACTGAACAGCGAGCGCAGATCGGGAAGCGTGGGTTCGAGCACAGGCCAAGACAGCTCAATCCAAAACTAGGAACGCTTTTTGGAGCTCAATACCTCTGCATTAATCGTTAGTAATGCCGATCCTGCGACGCAATAACCACGGGCTCAGATCGATGGTTTGTTTGTCGATTGGAGGGTCTGTGGTTTGCGTTTTGCTGGTGGTGTGGACCGCTATCGCCGTGTTGTTCGAGGCCATTTCCTTATCGGGAAATGAGTTTGGGTCTGGACCGGGTGCAGGGTTTGCCTTGGCCGCAAGTGTTTGTGCCGTTGCTTCGTTGTGTGCAGTGGCGTTGCTCAGTGGCGAGGGGGCTGCGCTTGGATTCGGTGACGTTGCTGTGGTGTCGTCGTCTCCCAGCCAGGGGGTGGCTGAGTTTCGGACCTCATCTGGTGCGTCTGAAGCAAGAGGAGTCGTGCCCAAGAAGGGATCGCGGATCAGTTCCATCCCCGCCTGTGGGTCAACGGGTTGATCACAGCTCGACTCGGGTTCGAGAGGGGGGGGTGCGATTTGCTCTTCACAGCGATCGATGCCCTGTTCTGCGAGTTCGCGCAGGGTGTCGGGTGGCTGGTTTTCAAGTGCCAGTTGGTAGTGGGTCAGAGCTTGCTCTGGCTGATTCAGGCCATGAAAGTGAATGTGTCCCAGCAAGAGGGTCACAAAGGCCCGCCAGGCGAGGCGTGCCTCCTCCTCTTCCGCTGAGTTGCTGGCGGTGTTCAGTTGCGCGAGCAACGTGCTGGCAATGGACTGCGCTTCGGCGAAATGTCCGTCGCCATAGGCCTGTTCAGCGGCGAGATAGTGCTGCTGAACATCACCGTCCACAGGACTTCAAAGCCTCTGTTCCAGTTGTAGTGAGTTTTTGTCCCAATGGATTCGCCAGCCGTTGGGGAGATCTCGCCCTCCCGCAGGGGTGCCGAATGCCGTGGCACGTGCCAATTCCTCCAGTAAAGGTGTTTTCAATGGCGCTGCACCGTGCACTTGCAACCAACGGGCCAGCAGGTCACGACGAATAGCAGTCGGCAGCGTTGAGAAACGTCGGCGCTTCAGGTTTGGACCCTCGCCCAATGTCTCCAGGCTGAGATCCAGCAAGGTTTCCTGACTGTCCTGCACCTGGGACAGTCGTTCTGAAAGCGCCGCCATGCGTAGCTCACAGCCGGGGTGCAGGTCATTGAGCACCGGCAGTACTTCCTGACGAATGCGGTTGCGGCTGAAGCGCGGGTCGGCGTTGCTGGGGTCAAGCCAGATCGGCAGGTTCAGATCCCGGCAAACGGCGGCGGTTTCCTGCCGGCTGAATCCCAGCAGTGGCCTAACCAATCGCAGGGTGTGATGGTCAGCAGCATCGATTGCTCGATCGTTGCGCAGGCTTCCCAGCCCAGCCAAGTCAGTGCCTCGGGCGATGTGGAGCAGCAAGGTTTCAGCTTTATCGCTGGCGGAATGGGCAC
>JAAZVJ010000043.1 GCA_018623675.1 Synechococcus sp. HW_metabat.54
AGCGTGATGGCCATTCGCAGCAAACGCTTCACACCAAGCGGAGTCTCGCCAGCCAGTGTCGTGATCACGGCATCCGCTTTATTCAGCTACTGGCTGTGGCGACTCTGGATCAGCTATGGCATCGGACACCACGGATTCCCAGGATTTCCTGCCCCATAAAAAACCCGCCCTGCCAAACAGGACGGGCTGCAATGGATGCGCAGGTGAAATCAAACCGCTTCCGATGGGCGCACCAAGCCACTGCGCGTGACGTACAGCTGCATAAAGAACGTCACCACTGGCACGTACACAATCAAACCAATCAGACAAAAGCCACAAGTGACAAAAGCAAGCAGAAAGGCCATCAGCTGAATTCCCACAAGAGCCCAACCCCTGTCAGACCCGTAAACAGCAGCAAACGAGGAGGTAAAGCAATCCCAAACCCCCTGATCTGTTGTGAACACCTTGTTCACATAGATGGGTGTTGCCGCAAACACGATCAAGCCAGGGAGCACACAAACCAAGATGCCGATCGTGGCCGCCACCGAGAACAGAATGCCAGCAATCAGATAACGACCCAGTCGCGACATCAGGATCGAGAAAACATCGGAGATACTCACCACCTCACCACGCTGGTAATAAACAGCGGGAATGGCCGTAAACATCACCCCAATCAGACTCTGAAAAATCGAAAAAGGGACACTACTGACTTGGCCAAGAATGGCTCCCACACCAGCACTAGCCCCCGAGCCATCATCAGCAGCCACAAAGGCCAGGAAGACGAGGTAATAAACAAGCCCACCAACGACGGCTACCGCCACCGATGCCAACCAGGTCAAAAGCAAGGTGGGCACATGGGCGACCGTGTCTTTCCACGCTTCTCGCAGCGTGGAACTTGCGCGAAATGAGCTCACTTAACAACAACCAACTTTTCGGACCGTAGGGACCCCCAAGAAAGCTCGCCACAGAAGCAATGGAAACGGCAACATCTGCCAGGATTTGCCAAGTTCCTGCATCGATGCATGGCCACGCGCAGACCAGCGCCAGCACAACCAGATTGGCTATGCCTGGAGCGAGTGGTGCGCTTTGGAGACACCGACGCAGCAGGCGTGATGCATTTCCATCAGGCTTTGCGCTGGTGCCATGAGGCCTGGGAAAACAGCCTGGAGCGCTATGGCATTGAGGCCAGCAGTGTGTTTCCTGGCTGCCGAGATCAGAAGAATGCACCAACAATCGCCCTGCCCGTGGTGCATTGCGAGGCCGATTTCTCGAGGCCCGTGTTTGGTGGTGATCAGCTGCAGGTGCTGATCGCACCAGAGCGCCTCAACCCAGGAAGCTTTGAGGTACGCACACGCTTCCAGCTGGAGGGAGTGGATGTCGCGCGAGGCCTGATTCGGCACGTGGCGATCAACCCCAGCACACGCCAACGCTGCGCTCTGCCTGAAGCTATCGATCGTTGGCTGGAGGCGTCATGCCTGGGTCAAATCAGCAGCCTTTGAATCACTTAACCGATCTACAAACCATCCAAAACAGCCATGCAATCCATGCTTTGAATGCATCACCAATCTGATTTTTCCTGAGGTTGATTAGCCTCGATCGACGGAGAAGTACCAGCGCCGCCAGCGTTCTCGCTCCCACTTACCCGCCTCCGATGGTGCCAACTCAGGGCAATGACACCACTGGAGGGGTCGCTCAGCAGGTAGCCAGGTTGCAGTGATGGCCTGCAACCAGCGCTGCAGTTCAGGCCACGCAGACGCATCAACCAGAGGTGATGCCGGACGCACAAGGGCCACCAAGCGTTGGCCCCATTCGGGGCTGTCAACCGCCAGCATCAACACCGCGTCTAACCCCAAACCTTGTGCGTTGGCCTGGTGCCGCAAGCGCTGTTCCAACTGTTCCGGGAAGACGGTTTCGCCTCCGGAGTGAATGGCCCCGTCGAGACGGCCACGGATCACGAGCCGCGTGGAATCTCCAGTGCCCTCCAACAGATCAGCCGCATCGCCGCTACACCACCACCCCTCCGAATCCCTGAGGGAGACCCATTGCCCCTTATGCCAACGGCTCACCGCCAGACGCTCGGTTCTCACCATCAAGGTGCCATCACCTTTCACACGCAGCTCCACATCCGCCAGGGGTGAGCCACAACCGGTCTCGCCAGCGAGAAACTGCGCCGGTGTCTGCGCAGCCACCATCGCCGCCGTTTCGGTCGCTCCGTAACAAGGGGCCAGGGGCAATCGCAGCTCTCGGGCCCGATCCGCCAAGGGCAGGGGCAAGGCAGCACCGCCCACCCAGATCAGGGCCAGCTGCTGGAGCCAAGCCACTCCTTCCTCCTGCCCTATCAGCCGCCTGAGTTGGGTCGGCACCAACGACACCACCGCTGGTTTCTGCCCCCAGAACTCCAACGCCTCACAGGCCTCCAACAAGGCAGCAGGCCGTTTCATCAGCTCTGCCGAAAGCACCTGGTGATCGGCTCCCCACTGGCGACTGCGAAACCAGGGCATCAAGCCGCTGACGTGATGCATCGGCAGGGGATTGAGCAACAGAAGCGTTCGCGGGTCAAGCCCCGCGCCTCGCAGCCAATCGCCACAGGCTGCCGCAGCCGCTTCGAGATGGGGCCACGGCAGCAGACAACAACTGCGCTCCCCTTGACTGCCGCCACTCGCCAGCACCACACCTCCGCCTTGCGGCAACGCATGCGAAGCGAGAGCCTCCCGTGCAGCATCCTGATCAGCACTGAACTGCGGGGCCCGCAAAAAGAGCCAATCGCCCTGGCCAACTGCCGCCTCCAGTTGAGGGATGACACCCCTGGCACCCGTTGCGGGCACATCACAGAGACGCACCTGGTGACCATCCATGGCGTGATCGGGCACGGCGTTCATTCCCCAGCCTCCGCCGCACACCAGACCTCGAGAGGATCAACACTGAACAGGGGGCCCGGCGGGCACCAGCCCGGTGCCAAGCCTGGAGCGGCTGGTGTCGCCCCCTGCCATTGCAGTGCAGCGCAATGGTGCAACCAGCGGGCACCGATGCCGGTTTCAAACGCTGTGCTCACCATCAGCCGCGGCACTCCCTGCTGCAGTTGGCGTAAGAACGGCCTGGGGTCACCCTCCAGCGAGGGCCTTCGCACCTGCCAGCCAGCCCAGGCCTGTTGCCACTCCGGGTGGAGGCGCAGTCCCTCATCGAGCGCCACCGGGATCTGCTCGAGCAACTGTTGATGCCCCTCCAGATCATCCACCGCCAGGGGCTGCTCAAGCCATTGCAAACGGCTCTCACCGCGAAGCGCCGCCACCCAGTTGCGGGCTGTGGCCCGATCCCAACCACCATTGGCATCGAGGCGCAAATGGGCCCCCATCGGCAGGCGCTCCAGCAGCCACTCCAACAGTCGCAACTCCTGAGCCCCGTCAGCCGCGGCCACTTTCCACTTGACCGTGATTGAGCCTTCCTGCGGTGGCTGCGCCAGAAGCTGATCAAGAGCTGCAGGCATGGCCTCCCCAGCTGGCAACAAATGGGCCGAAGCGGGAGCTGGCAGCCAACAACCAGGCGCGTCGCCTCCCACCAGCCCCTGCAGCTCCGCCAAAGCAGCACCTAAGGCGAAGGCCACTTCAGCGGGACTGTTGGCCAGCCACTGATTCAAGGCCGCCTCAGACCAGACCTGCCCACCGGGTTCGCTCTGCTGGGTGATCCAACGGCGGCAACGCTCAACGTGATCGGGGCTCAGGGGCGACACCTCACCCCAGCCGCATCGCCCTGAGGGGTGCTCGAGCCGAAGCAACCATCCAGCCCGCTGATGGATCTCTCCAACAGCCGTCTGCAGCGGACGCAGAAGCGCAAAGGCGTACGGCCTGATCTGCAGCCTCAGCCCCATCGCCATCAACCCGGCGGCAACGGCACCCATCCCAGCAGAGGTGCCAAGGCAAGGCCAGCACTCAACCCCAAACCATTGAGCGCTTGAAAGCGCAGAGCCAAAAACTTGCTGTGCTGGATGCGCTCCGGCTGGTGGTGATGGCGATGCAACAAGCGCATCAAGGCCACGCCAGCCGGAAGCCCCAAGAGCCCCAAGAGGGCGGTTGGCGGCCAGGAACCACTCAGTACCGGAATCGCCTCGAGAGCCAAACTGCCGCCCACAAACCAAGGGATCAGCGCAGCCGAGCGCGCCGTACCGAGGCGAACCACTGGCGAACGCTTGCCGTGGGCTGCGTCTTCCTCCACCTGATGGAAGTGGGAACAGAACAACACCAACGCCGTGGCCAGGGCTGGGCCGGAACCGAGGCTGAGGGCCGTGCTCCAGGGGATCGGCTCCCCGCTCGGTGCCAGCACCAACACGGCGGCAGCCGTGGCAAAGGGACCAAACGCCAACCAGCACAGAGGCTCACCAAGCCCCAGATAGCCGAGCCGGAAGGGAGGCCCTTGGTACAGGTATCCGATGGCGCAACTGATGGCCACAAGGGCCAACACCGCAGGACTGCTGCGTAGAGCAAGCAGCAGCATCAACAAAAGTCCAGACACCAGAGCCAGCCAAGACCACTGGCGGACCGGTTGTTTCCGTCCGAGCAGTGCGACGACGGAATGGGGTTTACCCACCGCATCCACGCCGGTATCGGCATCAAAAAGATCGTTGCTGAGGTTCTCCCACAGCAGCAACAGCACCGCGGCCAAAAGGAAGCCAAGGCCCTGCTCCCAACGCACCGGCGCCCCCACCGACAACCGCCAACCGGCAGCCAACAGCACCGGCATCACCGCCACGGAGTACATCGGCCACTTGATCGCTGCCTTCCATAACCGGCTGCGATCAAGAGGCGGGGAGTAACGGGATGCAACAGCCTGCGGATCTGTCATGGATTCGGGCCGTGCAGCCCGAAGGAAGACCCATACATTTGAGCAGCACGATGTCCTGTCCCGATCGGATGCAGGCCCCTCCCGCCGCCAGCTCGGACAACGCACGCTTCGCAGACGTGCTGGCCGCCGCTTTGCGCACCTGGGATCAGCACAGCGGAGACGACGGGGTGTTCACCATGGCCCTGCCACTGCAGGGGGTGGACCCGCTGCAACAACTGCCCTTGCTGGAGGCGAGCCACCCCTTCCGGTTCCTCTGGGATGGAGCGCCCGGCCTCTGCTTGGCTGCCAGTGGCCATTGCAACCATCTCGATCTGGCAGGCCCCAAGCGCTTTGAGCTGGCGCAGCGCTTCAGTGATGCCACCTTGGCGCGGCTGATTGATGCCAGCCCCGAGGCCCCAGCCCAGGCCCGCAGCAGGGTATTGCTGGCCTTTTCCTTCTTTGCTGACCCAGCAGAGCAGCGCACGCAGCCCAACGACGATGCCGTTCCCGCTGTGCAAGCCGTGCTGCCCCGTTGGCAGCTGAGCCGCCACGGCCGCCAAGGTTGGCTGCGAATTCATGGGGCCGCCCATCACAGCGGTGATGTGCGCGAGCTGGTGGAAGCGCTGTGGGAGCTGCACGAACGCCTCCAAGCTCCACTCCGACAGGTGGAGAGCATCCCTGCAGCCACCTGGCATGGACCGGTTGGCGCCTTAAGCGACGCAAGGCCATGGCAGCAGTGCTACGCCCCAGCCTTGGAACAAGGCATTGCCTTGGTCAACGGCGGCGAACTGCACAAATTGGTGCTCGCGGTGCGTCAAAGCATTGCGCTGCAAGATCCCCTCGATCCCCTACCGCTTCTTGACCGGTTGCGGCAACAACAGGCGGGCAGTTGCCGGTTCCTGTGGCAACGCACCTCCAACGATGCCTTCTTTGGCGCTTCCCCCGAACGCCTGTTAAGCCTGCGGGGCGGACAACTGCGCAGTGATGCCCTGGCAGGCACCGCTGGTCAAGGCGACTGTGGCGATGCCCTCTTGCAATCCGACAAGGACCGTCGCGAGCACGAGCTGGTCGTTCAAGCGATCACTGAGCACCTCCAAGAGCAGGGGCTTCAGCCCCACCGACCCAGGCGTCCGCAGCTGGCACGCCATGGCCGCCTGGTGCATCTACACACGCCAATCACAGCGGCAGCCCCCAACCATCCACCCCTCTCCCTGGCCGAGGCGCTCCACCCAACGCCTGCTGTGGCCGGTCTTCCCAGACGGGAGGCCATGACCTGGCTGCGCAGCCTCGAACCCTTCGAACGGGGGGGGTATGCCGCTCCTGTGGGCTGGATCGACAGCGCCGGAGACGCCGAATTGCGCGTGGCCATCCGCTGCGGCCATGCCCGCGGGAACCGCCTGGCCCTGACAGCGGGAGCGGGACTGGTGAGAGGCTCCCTCGCGGACCGCGAGTTGCAGGAAGTGGGCCTGAAACTGGCCGTTTTGGCGGACCAGCTGGATTTGCAATCAGGGAGCCGGGAGCGAACGCAGGCGCCAATCCATTGAGGACTGCTCGAGTGCATCGCCGAACGGCTCGGCTCGACCACCGATATGGCGTTTCAGAAACGCCTCGGTGAGCGCCACCATCGCCAGGGCGTTACGGGGATTGGCCAAACCATGGCCCTCGTCGGGGAACACCACGAAATCAACCGGGAGACCACGCTCCTTCATGGCCGCAGCAATGGTTTCGCTCTCTTTGAGATTCACCCGCGGATCATTGGCCCCATGCCCCAGCAGCAACGGTCGCTGAATTTGATCCACGTGATTGATGGGCGAAATGGCGTCAAGATCCACGCGACCCACACCGATCATCCGCTCCGTGAGCTTGCGTGCCGATTCCCAGTAGGGAGGGAATGAGGCCAGCAGAGTGCGCAGATTGGAAGGCCCCACCTCAGCGACCGCGGCGGCAAACAAGGTGGGATCACGGGTGAGTCCGGCCAGGGCGGCATACCCCCCATAGGAGGCACCTTTGATCACCAGTCGGTCAGGATCCGCGATGCCCTCATCCACGGCCCAGCGCACCGCATCCACCAGGTCGTCCTGCATGCGCCCGTACCACTCCCCTTCTCCGGCCAGCAGGTGGTCCTTGCCAAAGCCGGTCGAGCCCCGGTAGTTGACGCTCATGACGTGATAGCCACGGTTAGCCAGGAGCTGATGGGTGGGATTGAGGCCCCAGAAATCGCGCGCCTGGGGGCCTCCATGCACCTGAAGCACCAGGGGCTGGGGCCCCTTCTTCTCCAGCGGAGTTCGCGTGAGGTAAACAGGCAACCGCCTGCCGTCCCTGGCCTTGAGGCTGAGGGCCTCCATGGGCGCCAGGGTGTAGGCGTCAAGCTTGGGCTGAATGGAAAACAGCTTGCGGTGTTGCTGCTGGTCACGATCCCAGAGCCAATATTGCGGCCCTTGCTGATCGGAACCGATCATCACCAGCCAGATCCGATCACTGAGATCACGATCCACAATCCCAAAGTCGTTTCTGCCCGCCAACCGCTTCAAGGCCGCCAGATCGGGTTTCAAGGCCGGATCCAGCACCACCTTGCGACTGCGTAAATCCACCTCCTGCAACAACGTGGGCACCCCGGTTTCGATATCCGACAGGGCCGTTCCCAAAGCCCCACTGGTGGCGCGATACACCACTTCTGGCGTGCAATCGGTGCCACAGGTGCGCAATTGCTCACGACTCCAGC
>JAAZVJ010000044.1 GCA_018623675.1 Synechococcus sp. HW_metabat.54
GAGGTCGGTGATCGTGGATGTGGCGATTGACCAGGGGGGCTGTGTGGCCACAAGCCAAGAGACCACCCACACCAATCCCACCGTGTCGATCCATGGGGTGCAGCACTACGCCGTCGGGAACATGCCCGGTGCCGTGCCCTTCACATCCACCGAAGCCTTGGTGAGCGTCACCTTGCCCTACATCCTTGGCATTGCGGGGCGCGGCCTGGAAGAAGCCGTCACCGAACGACCGGAGTTACTTTCTGGCCTCAATACGGTGCAGGGAGCGGTGTGCCACCCCGGGGTGGCCAAAGCCCTGGGCGTTCAGCCTCGCCACCCCATGGCCTGCCTGCGGTGAGACATAAAGGCACGTAACTGATACGCCATTAACGCCATCACGTGTCAGTCAAGGGCGCGAATGTAGAGCCATTCGCCCGTGGGGTTCCCATCCCGACGCTGGAACAACGAGGTTTCCTGCAGGCTTCCACGCTGATTTGAGGCCTGATACCTGGCGACGAAACAGACCGTTCCCTCGACCTCACCTTCCCGGCCCCGCTCCACTCGGATGATCTCCAAGCCCAACCAACGGGTTTGCCGACAACCGGCCCGCAGCTCACGCCGCCGGACGGAAGCCGGCACCTGCGGCTCAGGGTGGGTGGCCATCAGATACTCAATCTTCCCTTTGGCAAAAGCGCTGTAACGGGAGCGCATCAACTGCTCGGCGGTCTGAGCCTTGGCCTCACCGCGATGCAAACGACCACAACAAGAGCCGTAGCTCTGGCCGGTTCCACAGGGACAGCTTTCCTGCTCCACTGAAGCGTCTTCAACACCCGAAAATCCCCGGGCCATCAAGACAACTCCTGCAAGCCAGGGATCGGTCGATGCAAAGACGCCACGCTGATTCCTTCCCGGAGCGCCATCACCAGGCCGGCCGCCTCGGCGTAGGAACTGGCGGGCAGCACACTGCCGCTGGGAAGACCAAGGGCATCAGCCCCGACCCTGAGGAGCGACGGGTTCGCCACGGCAATCACCGGCACCGCTTGCTCAAGAGCCGCCAAAACCGCTTCTCCCCCGAGGGCACCATCGGGCACCACAACGGCCCCCAAACGATCCGCCTGGAGGTCTCCTTCTCGGCGCCCAGCATCTGCAGGAACAAGATCGGGTGCCCGGCTCAAGCCCACAAGCACACAGGCCAAAAAGGTGTAGCCCAACTCCTCTCCAGCAGCCCGGGGATCGAGCTGGGGATCGAGAGGCAACGGAGCCAAGGCAGGCGCATGGGCACAGGGCATCTGCAAATGACGAACCAGCAGATGACTGATGACAGCTTCGGCACCAGCCAGAGCATCAACCCCCTGGCCATGGCGATAGGCCGCCAAGGCCTCGCTTTCGGCGTCTTCGGGGAAACGGGCCACCACAGCAATCGCTGTCGCCCCGGCTGCCTTTAACCGCTCGCCTGCACGCAGCAGCGCATCAGGCCGCTCCAGCGTCCCCCAACTGATGCCGCTTTCACCAAGCTCAAGATGCACCCCTAAGGCCGCATCGGTGGTCACCACCGGACCAATCTCAAGGCCAAGGCTGGCTCGACAACCATCTGCCACTTGAAGATGCCGCTGACGCAACTCGGGCTCGATGCCGGCATCCAAGAGCAGGCCGATCCGTTGGGAGCGCACCGGCCGCAGGGACCAATCCCCCACAGCAAAGCGATCAAGGCCGTAACCCTCAACGTAATGAATCCGGGAATCGCTCCAGTAGAGGGAGGCCCCGTTCATCACGTTGGGATGGGTGATCAAACAACCGCTGGCCGCCGCCAATAACCGAGCGCTTGGCAAGGCATCCCCCGCAAAACCACCCACATCGCAACCAATTCCAGTGGGCACCAGCAACAAGGTGGGCAGCGGAGCAGCACCGATCGCGGAATGGTTCATCGGATCAAAACGGCTTCCACCTCAACCCGCAGTGAAGTCGCCGACGCCTCGTTGGACGACGGCTCAGACGACACTGCGGTGATAGCCCAACGCAGCGGCTCTCCCTGATCGCGAAGCTGCTCCAGCAACCAAGGGCGTAATTGGCGACGCGGGAGAGCGGGCGGACAGGAAAAGCTCAATCGCTGCGCGGCGAGCTTCACTTCTGGTACTGACCGAACTGAGCTTCGTAAAGAGCATCTTCCTGACCCGTTAACACCTTGAGGTCAGAGCGGGGGAAGGCCACACAAAGCAGGGCGAAACCGTCCTTGCGAAGTTCCTCCTTCACACCCATCGCATCCGGCTGATAAACCTCTCCCTCACCAATGCGGGCTGCACATGTGGTGCAAACTCCTGCGCAGCAGGAGCTGGGGATCATCACACCTGCAGCTTCAGCGGCAGCAAGCACCGTCTGATCAGAGCGGCAAGGGAAGGAGTGCTGCTCCCCATCCAGTTCAACGCTGATGGAGTAAGTGGCCGCAGGGGTGTCGCTCATCCGTCAAAGAGACGTACTGGAAGCAGGCATCCTCTCAGGGCACCGGCCGCTGACAACGCTGCCATTGATGGGGATGGGGCGATAAGTACTCCGGCGGCCGTTCTGAAGGGCGCGCACTGAGCACGAAGTCGAAGCTCATCGACACCCGTAGACCGTCCGGATCAGCGTTCTCCAGCACGCTGTGATCGAGCCGTGCCGGAAACATCACCAACAAACCGGGCTGAGGAGCCAACAGCCAGTGGCGTTGGTTCAGAGGATGGTCATCGCCGATCGGTCCGCCATGCCCCACCGCCAAACCCGGCACCAACTCGTTGAGTTGGCGGGGTGCATGCAGGCAAAGAGCCCCCTCATCCCCAGTTCCTTCACCGCTGAGGTACACAACGGCACTGAGGTGAGCATTGGGATGGTGGTGCCGTCCCACCACTTGCCCCCACTCACTGACCACAGGCCAGCAACGCTGGAGATGCAAATCCACCTGGTCGCAATCAAATCCAGTGGCCTTGAGGTAGTGCCAAACCCGAGCAACCACCTGGTCGGCCAGTCCCCGGAAATCAGGGTGGTCATGCAGTTGCCAAACACCATTCAGATCACCCGTCCAGGCACAACCAGGATCTGGATTGCTGTCCTGGTCACCCCGCAGGGCCAGCAATGTTTGCAGTTGCGCCGCCACCTGCAGCGGATCCATCCGCAACTGCTCCGTGGCCACGACGGTTGGGAAAAGAGAGTGCAGATCCACAAACACGCCCCAGCTCTGATCGCATCATCTCCCCACAGCAGACCGAATTCCTTCCTTGCGCGCGCAACCCACTGAACGCACAAAAAAAGCCGGCCCGAAGGCCGGCTGAGGAAACCTCAGAGTGATCGATCAACCAACAGCGGCTGCACCACCTGCGACTTCAAGAATTTCCTGAGTAATCGCAGCTTGACGGGCCTTGTTGTAGTCCAGGGTCAACTCCTTGGCGAGAGCCTTGGCGTTATCGCTGGCGTTGTTCATCGCAGTCATCCGGCTCGCCAGTTCAGAGGCGGCGGATTCCTGGAGAGAACGAAGCAACTGGTTCTGCAGATACAGAGGCAGAAGTGCGTTCAGCAACTGTTCAGGGCTTTGCTCGAACACGATGTCCGAAGGCACCGAGGGCTGACTGTTGGCCGGGGCAGCACCGGACTCAACACGCAGCTGACCTTCGCTGGTGGTGAGACGGAAGATCTCATCATCAGCCGCTGCAATTCCCTGAGGATCGAGGGGCAGCAGAGTCTGAACAACGGGCTTGCAGCTCACCAGATTGATGAACTTGGTGAAAATGATTTCAACTCGGTCGGTGCTCTCCGAGAGGAACTCAGCGAACACTTCGTTGGCGATTGAACCCGCTTCATCAGCAGTGGGAACCTGCTCCAGACCCGTGAAGGTGGCCTGGATCGGATAACTGCGATTGGTGAAGTAGGTGATGGCCTTACGGCCAATCAACACCAGATCAACCTTGTAACCCTGAGCTTTGAGTTCAGCGAAGCGCTCTTCCGTGCGCTTGATGATGTTGGTGTTGTAGCCACCGCAAAGTCCGCGGTCGCCGGTGACGGCGACCAGGGTGATCGACTCAACGGTGCGCTGATCGAGGAGAGGAGCATCAGCATCCTCAAAACGCATGCGTGACTGCAGGTTTTCCAGCAGGCGGGCGAGCCGATCCGCGAACGGACGGCTGCGCAACACCTGCTCCTGAGCGCGACGGACCTTTGCAGCCGCCACGAGACGCATGGCCTCAGTGATCTTGCGAGTGTTTTTGACCGATTTAATTCGGTCTCGGATCTCCTTGAGATTCGCCATGAGTGAACCCCTCTCAGTTGGCCGTGGCCAGCATGGTGGAGGTGACTTCGCTGATGGCCTCCTTGAGCATGGCTTCCGCCTCAGGGCCCATCACCTTCTTCTCTTGGATTTCGGAGATGAACTCAGGCTTGTTGCTCTTGAGGTACTCGCGGAGCTCACGAGAGAAGTCGACAACCTGCTCAACGGGAACATCGTCAATCAGGCCCTTCACGCCTGCATAAACGATGGCCACCTGCTCAGCCAGGATCAGAGGGCTGAACTGGGGCTGCTTGAGCAGCTCACGCAGACGCTTACCGCGGCCCAGCTGCTGCTGAGTAGCTGCATCGAGGTCGGAAGCGAACTGAGAGAAGGCAGCCAGTTCATCGAACTGAGCCAGTTCGAGCTTCAAGGTGCCGGCGATCTTCTTGATGGCCTTGGTTTGGGCAGCACCACCCACACGGCTCACGGAGATACCCACGTTGATCGCAGGACGGAGACCGGAGTTGAAGAGGTCGGAGCTGAGGAACACCTGACCGTCGGTGATCGAGATCACGTTGGTCGGGATGTAGGCCGAGACGTCACCAGCCTGGGTTTCGATGATCGGCAGTGCCGTCATCGAACCCTTGCCCATGGCATCGGACAGCTTGGCGGCACGCTCCAGCAGACGGCTGTGGCAATAGAACACGTCGCCGGGGTAAGCCTCACGACCGGGGGGACGACGGAGCAACAGGGACATCTGGCGGTAAGCCTGGGCCTGCTTGGTGAGGTCGTCATAGATCACCAGGGTGGCCTTGCCCTTGTACATGAAGTACTCGGCGATGGAGGCACCGGTGTAAGGAGCCAGGTACTGCAGAGCCGCAGACTCGGATGCGTTGGCAGCAACGACAACGCTGTAGCCAAGGGCGCCACGCTCACGAAGCACCTCAGTGACCTGGGCAACGGATGCAGCCTTTTGACCCACAGCCACGTAGACGCAAACCACGTCTTGGTCGGCCTGGTTGAGGATGGTGTCGATCGCGATCGCGGTCTTGCCGGTCTGACGGTCACCAATGATCAGCTCGCGCTGGCCACGACCGATGGGGATCATCGCGTCGATGGCGGTGATGCCGGTCTGCATGGGCTCATGCACCGACTTGCGCTGAATGATGCCAGGAGCGGGAGACTCGATCAGACGGGTCTCGGTGGTGGCGATTTCACCCTTTCCGTCGATGGGCTGACCCAGGGGGTTCACCACACGACCCAGCATGGCGTCGCCAACGGGAACGGAGGCAATCTTGCCGGTGGCACGCACCGTGCTGCCTTCCTGAATGCCGTTGCCCTCGCCCATCAGAACGGCGCCGACATTGTCATCCTCGAGGTTGAGGGCAATGCCTTCAGTGCCGTCTTCGAACTCAAGCAGTTCACCGGCCATGGCCTGCTGAAGGCCATACACACGGGCGATACCGTCGCCAACCTGAAGGACGGTGCCGACGTTGCTGACCGAAACGGACTTGTCGTAGTCCTCGATCTGCTGTTTGAGGATGGCGCTGATCTCGTCAGGACGAATGGAAACCATGGCGGGTAATCCCTGGAGAGGGTTGGTAGTGGAGGAGCAGGAAAGGAGGAGGGGTACTTAGCTCGCTTTCGCGAGTGCCAAACCGAGGCGGCGGACTTGTCCGGCGATGCTGGCATCAATCACCTGGGAACCCAGGTTGACGACGAAGCCACCAATCAGTGAGGGGTCAACACTCAGATCCATCTCAACGGATCCTTTGCCGACCATCGCCTGAACCTTTCCGGTGAGGGCAGCCTGCTGCTCCTCGGAAAGAGGTTGGGCCGTGGCGACCTTGGCCAGAGAAATCTGGCGGGACTGCCGATAAAGCTCAAGGAAACGATTGAGCACAGCGTCGAAAGCCACAAGACGCTGACGGTCAGCCAGAACCTTGAGGAGATTCATCAGAGAAGGCTTCAACTGATCACCGAGCAAACCGGCAAGGGCGGTTTTCTTGGCATCGGGTTCAAGCACGGGGGAGGTCATGGCATCTCTGAAATCAGAGGAGCTTGACCAGAGGGCCAGCAGATCCTTGCACTGAGCTGCCACATCATCCGATTCCTTACGGGCATCGGTGACTTGAAGCAAGGCTTCGGCGTAAGGAGTGGCCAGAGAATTCAGCAGGGGCATCAGGCGTCCTCCAAGTTGGAGATGGAGGCATCGATCAGACGGGATTGAGCCTTTTCATCAAGGCGTCCGGGCAGATCAGCCATCACTTTGTCGATTGCAGCCAAAGCAGCCTGACGGCGGAGCTCTTCGGTGAGACGAGCACCTTCAGCGTTCAAATCAGCCAAGGCATCCTGCTTCAGAGCAGCCATGGCCTCAATGGTGCGCTTTTCGCCATCAGCACGAATGGCAGCTGCACGGGCTTTGCCATCAACACGAATCTGATCGGCTTTCTGCTGAGCAGCAGCCAGATCCGATTGCGCCTTGCTGAGTTCAGCAGTGGCAGCTTTCAAGCGGGTCTCAGCATCATCCAGGTCTTGGAGGATGGACTGACGACGGCGCTCAAGCATGCCGCCGAGGAAACCTTTGAGGAACCATCCGAGAACACCGATCACGATGACCAGGTTGATCAGATTGGTTTCGAGTGGATTCAGATTGATTCCGAAACCACCTTCGTGGGCGAGGAGGGGAAGAAAGCTCATCATCAGGCAGCCAGCAAGCGTTGGATGATCTGGGCACTGAGCTGATCAACCTGAGCCATCAGCTGGCTTTGGGCAGATTCACGCTGAGCTTCGATCTCACGGCGAGCCTGTTCGCGGGTGCGATTGGCTTCGGCTTCAGCCGTGGCCAATGCCTCGCGATAGAGGCGGTCAACCTCCTGCTCGGCATCGACGATGGCAGCTTGAGCCGCCTGACGAGCACCACGCAGTTGTTCGGCGAGATCAGCCTCCAGACGCTGGACCTGAGCAAGCTTCTGCTTGGCGTCAGCACGGCTGGTGGAGATGTAACCCTCGCGATCTTCCACGACCTTGCCGACCGGACGGAAGAAGAGGGAATTGAGCAGGAAGGTGAGGAGCACCACCTGAAC